>JAYUFP010000732.1:0-11890 GCA_043738665.1 Isosphaeraceae bacterium | reverse complement strand
GTCGTTCGTCCGGCACTCGTGCGACACTTGAGAGCCGGTCAACCCCGCATGTCGGCCTTCAGGGCTTGATAAGCGGCGACGGCCATGCGGTCGCAGGCCTCGTTCTCGGGATGTCCGCGATGTCCCAGGACATGGGTCACCTTGACCTTATGGTTGGCGAGAACCGCGTCGACCCGTTGCCAGAGGTCGGCGTTCATCACGGGCTTCCACTGGCTCCCGTCCTTTCGCCGCCAGCCGTTCGACTTCCACTTCGACATCCATTCGTTGATGCCTTTCGACACGTACTGGCTGTCGGTCACGATCTCGACGCGGCAGGGCCTTTTCAGCGATTCCAGTCCGGCGATGACGCTGAAGAGCTCCATCCGGTTGTTCGTGGTGTGGGCTTCGGCTCCCGAACCGTCGCGGATCTGCCCGCTCGCGGGGTGTTTCAGAATATAGGCCCAACCGCCGGGACCCGGGTTGCCGCTGCACGCGCCGTCGGTGTAGAGAAACACGAGGTCATTTGATGGGGGGGCATCCGTGGCCATGAAGCGATCCTGTCGGTCGTTTGTTGCGGAGACGAAAGGGTTGCCGGAGTCCTCGACACGATAGCAACCTCAACCGCTCACGTCCAACGGAGGACCGACGCCACGCAAGTCCATGCGCAGGCTTTCCGGCTCAACGGGAGTGCGAGGCCTCCCGCCGAGCATTTCAAGGAATCCGGTTCGAATCACGGAAGCCTCGCACTTCCGAATCGCCGATCGATCAATACTTGCGGACCACGCCCACGAGCAGGCCGAGGACGTCGACCTTGTCTCGGTAGATGGGTTTCATCGTCTTGTTCGCGGGTTCGAGGCGGACGCGGTTTTTTTCTTTGAAAAATCGCTTGAGCGTCGCCTCTCCGTCGTCGTCACGGACGGCGACGATCTGGCCGTCTCTGGCCGTCTCCTGCTTCTTGATGATCACGAAGTCGCCGTCGGCGATATGCTCCTCGATCATTGAGTTGCCGTTGACTCGGAGGGCGAATTTGTCTTCGGCCCCCGCCCATTCGCCGAATTCGAGCTCTTCGTCGGCCTGCTCGATCGCCTCGGTCATGGGTCCGGCGGCGATGCGGCCCAGGAGTTTGATCGCGGTCACCCGGGGGGCCGAGGTCGGGTCGTCGAGGAGCTGGATCGCCCGCGACATGTTCGGCTCGCGGTGGATCAGGCCCTTCTTCTGAAGTGCCTTGAGGTGGCACATCACGCCGTTGGGGCTCTTGATCTGGAATTCCAGGCCGATTTCACGGACGGTCGGCCCGTAACCCCGCCCCTGGATCTTGCCCCGGATGAAGTGATAAATTTCGCGCTGCCGGGGTGTCAATGCGTCAGTATCCGCCATGGTCAAGCTCCGGTTGCCGGGAACGGTTTTCGCCCTTCGTGGCGAGGCTGTTCAAAAAAAGGGATGCTCTACGAACGGGCGAACACCACCTGTCCCTTTGATTGGTAATGTACACAGGTTGTCTAGCGCACGCTAGAACATTTTCTAAAAATCCAGAAGACGCCCGACCTTGCGTCGAAATCCTCCGGACGCGACGGCCTTGCGGACGCGTGACCCTCGCGGTAAATCTCAGGACGAAACACGCGGAATTCACGCGAAGGAGTTCATGCATGGCGGGATTGAAAGACGACGGGGTCATTCGCGTCCTGGCGATCCACGCCCACCCCGACGACGTCGAATTTCAGTGCGCCGGGACTCTCGCGTTGCTGCGTCAGGCCGGTTGCCAGGTCACGATCGCCACGATGACCCCCGGCGATTGCGGGAGTGCCGAGCACGACGCCGAGGCGATCGCCGCGATCCGCCGCGCCGAGGCGAAAGCCGCCGCCGACCTGATCGGGGCGGACTACCTCTGTCTGGAATTCCGCGACCTCGCCATCTTTAACGACGACGAATCCCGCAGGCGTGTCGTCGAGTGTTTGCGGCGAACCCGCGCCGACATTATCCTGAGCGCCCCGCCGGTCGATTACCTTTGCGACCACGAGATGACGAGTCTCCTAGTCCGCGACGCCTGTTTCGCCGCCCCGATCCCCAATTACGTCACCCGCCAGTGGGAGCCCGCTCGACCTTTGTCGAAGATTCCCCACCTGTATTACGTCGATGCCCTCGAAGGGGCCGACCGCGACGGCAAGCCCCAGTCTGCCGGATTTCACGTTGATGTCACCCGGGTTTACGACCTTAAACGCAAGATGCTCGCCTGCCACGCCAGTCAGCGGAACTGGCTCTTGAAGCAGCACGGGATCGACGAATACCTCGACAGCCAGGCGAAATGGTCCGCACACCGAGGGGGCGAGATCGGTGTACCGCACGGCGAAGCGTTCCGCCAGTACACGGGTCACGCTTATCCTCACGATAACTTGCTGCTCAAGTGCGTCCGGCAGGACGGGAAGGGCGGAGTCGGGTTTTGAGGGTTCGGTGGTTCACGCCGAGCCTGGTGGGGTCACGGGCGAGGAATCGCCCGGCACGCGACCACGCCCCGAAACTGACTGCTTGGGGAAGCTCTTTCCTGAAAAACTTTTAGTCGAAAGCCGTGGGAGCCGGGGTCGGGTTCTCGGCACGATATGGCTTCGATCGGTGCGTAAATTCTCATTAAGGGTGACCTTGAGGGCCGAAAACGCCGAAAAATGGCCGATTCGGGCGCAATGGCGTGATACACCGATCCGAGGTCGAGGGGAAGCAACCATGTTTGCTCCGAAGGACGCCAGGCCACAAACGAAGGCTGCCGCAGATTCCACCAAGGGCTTGGCGCGCCGGCACCACGCGCCGGTGGAGCACACATTCGGCCGCGGCGCGACGGAACGGGCGGGCGTGCTCCAAGCGACAATGGGGAATCAGGCAACACTTCACTCTCTGGCGAATCGGCCTTCAAACCCTCGGAGCATGCTCTCGCTTCCAGGAAGTATGACGCGGACGCTCGCAGTCGGAACGGTTAATGATCCGCTCGAACATGAGGCGGACCGCGTGGCCGAACGGGTCATGCGCACGGCGGAAAACGTCGACCTCGCGACGCCCGCGGCGGCGGATTCGCACCGCAAGTCCATCACTCGCGACGCACCGACCGCGACCGTGCCAACCCTGCGTCTGGCGCCGGTCGGGGTTCACGCAATTCCGGGGAGCGTTGGTCGCGCGCTCGACGCGCAGACCCGCGGGTTCTTTGAACCTCGCCTTGGCTTGGACCTTGAGGCCGTACGCATCCACGACGGTCACGAGGCGGCGACATCGGCGCGTGCGGTGAGAGCACGCGCGTACACTGTAGGCAGCGATATCGTGTTTGGTGCCGGTGAGTACAGGCCCTCGACCGGCGAGGGCCAAGCTCTTCTCGCCCATGAGCTTGCGCATGTGCGCCAGGACGCGATCGGGGGTTCCTCCGGAGTGCTTCGCCGGACGCCCTGTCCGAGCTGCCACAAGCCGATGGGCACGCAGCAGGTGACTCTGGAGCCATTGCGGGACGATGCCGTTCACTACCTCCCCGACGTCGATGCCGCTGAGTTCTTCACATACATGCGAGCCGGCCTAAACTGGGGCGAGTACAAAGGCGGCAAACGTACCGAAACCCGTTCCGTTCACTATTACGATTACGATGGCGGCAGCCGGATCGTCGGCTATGTGTTGACTTTCGATAACCCACAGGGATCCAACTTCCCTCAACCCGTGGTGACGATCGACGTCTACGGAAACATCCTCGCGGAGACGTCAAATGATCGCCAGGCGATCGAGTCGGTCATGTCGCCAATCGACTTCATCGGCCCGGGCTTTCTCTCGCGTCCCCTCATCGGCGGGGCGCGCGCCCTGGCCGGCGGATTGGCGAGAGCCGCGCCGGGGTGGGCGTTCTCGGCGCGCATGGTGATTTCGGATCTCACCGCCGCCGGGATGCGCGGCACCGCCGACTTTTCCGCGTTCGCCCTGAGAGAGACACCTTCCGCACTCGTCATGAGTGAAGGCGGTCAGTTCGCCTCCGGTTCGTCGCTAGCCCGAGGACTGGCGACTGACGTGGGCGACAGCGCCTTCCCGTTCAACGCCTCGCCGCTCCAGGTCACGGGTCCATCATTCGCCGATATCTCGACCGAGCTCGGGCTCGAAACGCCGGGGATGATCGGCTATCGATCGACCGCCGCCGCGATGTTGGGGGCGTACGCCGGGAACCTCGTGACGGGGACGCGTCTCGGGTTCCAGTCGCACTCGACTGCCTCGAGCATCCGTGCGGCGACCGGAATGAGTGGTAGCATTTTCCAGTCCGCGCACATCGTCCCGCAGGCACTCTATCGGATCCTGCGGGTCCGCGGCTGGCAGGTCGGTGGTCAAAGGGTCAGCGCGGACCGCGCGCTGACCACAATACTACCCCGCTGGGCACACGCGGCGTTCGATCGTTCGTGGATTGCGGAGTGGAACAACGCCGTGGCCGCGGGCCGGACGATCACGGCGGGGGATGTGTACAACTGGGTCTCTCGCGCGATCAACGACGTCGATGAATGGGTGATCAACTTCGAAGGCCAAGGCGCAATCAACGACCGGCTGCGAACGGAGATGTTCGGCGAGCTGAACCTGCACCCGCAAGACGTGATCATTCGCGGGCGACCGTAGCGCAAAGCCGGGAAAGGGCGCCCGGGGAATTCATCCGCCGAACGATCGCTGTCCCCACGGCAAGGGCATCGTCGGAGGGGTCCGGTGGAGATCTTTCCGGACGTCCTTGGGCCTCCCGTGGAACCAGGTGATGAACCTCGCGAGCTGCTTCACCGACTCCTCAAACGCCTCGCGGCCTTTCTCGGGGGTCGCGAGTTCGGCATCTCCCAACACGCCGGTATCGGAGTAGCCGCTGGTCCATGAGATCGCCGTCGCCGGCCCGGCACCGAAGAGGTCGACCCACTGGAATGGGCTGTTTTCTTCGTTGAAGGCGACGACCCCACTCTTGATCTTGTCTTTCCGAACGTTATCGCCGTCGAGGTACATGTACAGTGACGTTTCAAGCTCGCAGGCGTGCGAGCAGCCGCCGGGGAACTTGCTCTGTCGCCACCGCGGCATGAATTCCTTATCAACCGTGAGCAGGTTCCACCAGCAGATCGGCACGCACTCGGCGTCGGTTTCGAGGTTCGCGCGCCTGGCGGCGAGGTCGAGGTTCGGCCAGTTCGAGCCATGGCCGTTCAGGAGGATGATCTTCTTGAACCCGTGGTAAGCCAGGCTCTTGGTGACGTCGAGCACCTGAGCGATGAAGTGCTCGTAATCGGTGTTGATCGTGCCGGGGAAGTCCATCACATGCCCGGTGTAGCCGTAGGCGAGTATGGGGAGGACGAGGAGCTTGTCGGCGACTTGACGCCCCGCGCCGTGGGCGATGCCGAGCGGGCAGACGAGATCGACGTCGAGCGGGAGGTGATGGCCGTGCTGTTCCACGGCGCCACAGGGAACGAGGCAGACCTTGCCGAGATCGATGGCGTCGTTGATCTCGGGCCAGGTCAGCTTCTCGTAGCGGTATTCTTCTTTGGCGCGGCTGCCCATCGCTCTGGCCTCCCCTTCGAGCACGGAAATAATCGACTTCAGCTCCGCCGAAGGATTAGAACCGAACTTTTGGACAGGGAAAAGAGGGAGCAGGGCGGCCGGAGCATCGACGCGTTCAGACCCGTTCCGGGGTGGGAACAGGGACTGGGCGCGGCTTCGGCTTCACCACCCGCTTGGGTGCGACCACCGGGGACCCGCTCTGGCCCAGGGGTTCCCAGCTCAGTTGAACGAGCGACTGACCGGTGAGGGGGTCTTGCGTGCCGAGGTCGGTGACGCCGGTGAGCAGGACGAGCACGGAATCGCCCCCCTTCACGTACGAGGGCTGCTGGCCGGCCCGCGACTGGGAGAGGGCGAAGAGGATCGTATCCCCGGCCGAGAGTGAGTCGCCGCTCGACAGGGGGACGATGGCCCTGCAGCTCCGGCCCCTCTCGACGTCCGAGATCCGTTGCTCGTCCGCGGGATACATGTTCATTCGAAGGCCCGCCAGAGGGTTAAGTTCGGTCGGGGAAGGGCAAGGGAGACCGGCGTCGGGGAAGGGTCGTCGGCGCGAACCGACCATCGAACCGATTCAGGCAAAGATAACAGAAATTAGCGCCGATGAATAGGACCTGCCGGCCGGAAAGAACGTGTTCATGCGGACACAGGCGTCAAAGGCAGCCGTAAGTTCCAGAGAATTCCCGGGTGATGTTGCCGAGGTGGTCGTCAAGGATCTCGAAAACGCCGCGGCGGATTTCGTCGGGGACGCCTCCGTAGAATGCCTGGGCGATCCCGCCCGCGATGCAGGCTTGCGTGTCGCTGTCGCCGCCGAGGGAGATCGCCAAGCGGACGGCGTCTTCGTAATCCTCCGACTCCAGGAACGCCCGGATCGCCTGCGGCACTGAGTTCTGGCACGAAACTTCGAATGTGTATCGCGGGCGGATCTCATCCAGCGGCGTATTGAGGTCGTACCCGAAGGTCGTCTCGACATAAGTCTTGATCTCTTCTTTGGGCTTCCCCGTTCGGGCCAGGAAGATGGCCGAAGCGACCGACTGAGCCCCCTTGATGCCTTCGGGGTGGTCGTGAGTGACCTCGGCGCTGCGTTTGGCTTGATCGAGCACGTCGTCGAGCGTGTCGAAAGCAAAGCCCACCGGGCTGACCCTCATGGCCGAGCCGTTGCCCCAACTGTTGTAAGGCCGCGAGTCCTCCGATTGCGCCCAGTGGTGAAACGTCCCGCCGTAACCGGCCTTCGGATAGGCGCGGTAATACTGTTTGAGCAGGTCGACGTAAGACCCGCCGTGAAGAAGGCTGTCGGCCAGCGCGACGGTCAGCACGGTGTCGTCGGTGAAACGACAGAGCGGGTGAAACAAGCGAAAACGGGTGGTCTTGATCGGCCGGGCCTCGTAGACCGAGCCGATCACGTCGCCGGCGATTGCTCCCAACATGGCGATGCCCCATCTTGTTCGGGAACTGCGGTTAAGGGAACGATCACCGCGCCGAGCCGCCGCGGGCCGCGTCCTGCAATCGTCGGTTTCGCGCCACCTGGGGGTCGATCTCTTCCAGCGCCAGCGAACGGATCATTGATCCGACCGTGGTTTTGGCGTCATTCGACCAGAACAGCCCGAGGTCTTCTCTCGGCTCATAGTGGTAACCGATCTTGCCGCCGAATTTTTCCGATAAAGCTTTGCCGTTATGAAGCGGCGACGACCACCCCAGCACGGCGACGCTCAGGTCGAGTTGATGAACGAGCACCTTCCGGTTCCCTTCGACCTGCGCCGCGACGAGACCGGTCGGCTCGAAGACCGTGGCGTCTTCGCGCCAGGTGCTGGAGACGACGTAGTAGCGGTGGCGAGCGGCTCGGGAAGCGGGCTGGGCGGTCGCCGGAGAGGCGGTCGGCCATGCGACGATTTCAGCCCCTTTTTTCGCGAGGGCTTCCCAGCCGTCCTCGAACTGGACGTCCCAGCAGATCTGAATTCCCAGCTTGCCGAAATCGCAGTCGAAGACGGGGTACTCGCTCCCCGGCGTGATCCCGTCTTCCAGCTCATTCGTTCCGAGCACGGCGACCGGGTGGGCCTTGCGGTAAATTCCCGTGACGTCGCCCTTGCGGTCGAAAAGGACGGCTGCGTTCGAATACGTCGTCCCTTTGGGGCCGTCTTCGACGATGTCCATCGGGACGATCAAATAAGTCTTGTATTTGCGTGCCAGCGATCCGAATGTCTCCTTGACGGGGCCATCGAGCCGCACCGCCCTGGACGAGGCCGGGCCGATCGTGGGCGACGCCGCGGACTCGGTGAGGATCGCCAGGTCGAGTCCTTTGCCGGGGTATTTCGTTTCCGCTTGACGGGCCATCTCGTCGACCATTTCGCCGAGGACTCCGGCACGCCCTTCGAGACCCGGATACTTGCCGTAAGGGCCGTACGTCGTCGTGCCGACGACAACTTTTCGGGGCGGCCGGTCGGCCTTGGATTCGTGGGTCGGGGCGGTTTTTTCCTTCGAGTCGCTTTTCGCCTTCAGGTTCTCGTCGAACCAGTCGGCAAAGGTCTCGATATCTTTACCCATGTCGGCCCAGCCGTGCGACTTGCCGGGCTTGGTCTCGAGCTTGGCTTTGACCCCTGCCGCTTTCAGCTTGTCGATGATGAGTTCAGCCTGCTGGATCGGCACGAGTTTGTCGGCGTCGCCGTGAATGATCAGGGTCGGAGGGTCGTCGGGGCTGACCTGGTGGTTCGGCGAGATTTTTCGGCCGATATTGAGCAACTCGGCGTCGTCCACAATGGGGTCGAACTTGTTGTTCCCGGGGTTCAGCATGTGGAAGTCGAACGGGGCGCGGAAGTTCTCCAGGATGCCGCGGCCGAGGGCCGTCACGCCGGGCTTGCCGTAGTTAAGGAAGTCGGTCGGCGGGAAGAAGCAGGCGATGGCCTGCACCCGGCTCGACTCGCGGTCCACCGGGTCTTTCGCCTTCGGGTCGCCGAGGTCGCCCGCGGTCCCTTGCATCAACGAGAGGTGCCCTCCCGCCGAACCGCCGTAGATGCCAATTCGGTCGGGGGCGAAGCCGTAGTCCTTGGCATGGTAACGGATGAACCGGACGGCCCGGTTCATGTCTTGAAGGATTTCGGGGATGGTGAACTTGGGCTGGCTGCCGTGGACGACGGCGAAGACGGTGTAACCCCGCTTCACCAGCGGCTCGACGAAGGGTATCGAGATGACCTCGTGCGCCGAGAACCAGCCGCCGCTGACGACGAACACCACGCCGAGGTGATTGGAGTTCTTCCTCGGGGTGAACACGTCCATCGTGAGCGCCGTGCCGTACTTCCGGCCGTAGATCACATCTTCCTTACGATCGAAAAAAAGCGGTTCGTCGGCTGCGAAAGCGGGCGCTGAGAGTGTGACGAGCCAGAGCAAGGCCGTCGTCGGGGCGACAAGTTTCATCGAGCCCTCGTTATCGTCTGGAGAGAAGCCGGGTGGCGGTGATTCCTGGACTCGGCTCATCTTATTGTGTCGAACGTCGTCACACTACGGAAAAACGACGCCGGGGCAGGAACCCATTGATGTGGGTCACGGGATTTCCAGGGTCGCCGCCAGCCCAAGGTGATCCGACGCGTAAAGAGTCGCGTCGTCAGGGGACGGCAGGTCGAGAAACACGTCACATTCGACGACCCGTATTTCGGGGCTCACGAAAATGTAGTCGAGCGTCCCCCGCCATGTGCTTCCGGGGCGGTTGGTGAAAAGCCGGAGCACTCCCCGGCTGACCGTTTCCTTGATCCGATTCCCTCCCACCAGCGCGGTCGGGCAGGTGTATTCGGGCTCCCTGTCGTGTCTTGCTTCGTGGGCCGAGACGAATTCGCTTCGCATCAACGCGATGGCAGGAGAGCCTGGCGTTCCGTTGAAGTCACCGCAGGCGACCACCGCGGTCCCTGGATCGAGCTCCTTCAATCGTGCCAGGAGCCGCTCCACCTGGCGGACTCTCGCCCCATGGCCTCCCGGAAACCAGTGATAATGCCCGTTCACGAGCACGACGGTACGTTTTCCCACCCTGAAATGGACGAGCTGGGCCGTCCGTTGCTGGCTGCGGAGGTCAAAGGTTTCGTGGCGCTCGACGGGCAATCGGCTGAGTACGGCGATCGCCTCCAACCTACGGCCCCAGCCGGTTTTGGGACAGACGTGGACGCTGTATCCGCCGAGTTCGCGGGCCAGCCAGTGCGCGGTGCTCGCCCCCAGGGGGTCGGTGACTTCCTGAAGGGCGATCAGATCAGGAGCGCGCGCTTCAAGTCCTTGAATCAGCAGCGCCCGCCTCTCGGGCCATCGAGAGAGGTCGTTGAGGATGTTGACCGTCGCCATACGTAAAATTAATTTCACGTCGTTACGCGTTCGGGACAAGATCTCGAACATTCCACTCGAGTCCGCGTTGAGCGTTCACGAGATGCCAGGGTTCTTCTCAGCGCCGCTTGTTCCGGTTGATCTCCTCGGTGCGCTGAGCCACCATCAAGTGCCAGAGGAGATCCTTGCTGGAACGGGAACGCTCGACCTGGCTGAAGAGCCTTTCGGCGAGCAGCGAGGCTTCCCGCAGTCGGGACTGGAGGGTGACGTACCTCGCTTCGTCAAAGAGGGTGTGGAGCGGACGGCCCGGCACCGCCGGAATGCGAATGAGCTTCCGGAGCATCTCGACCTGCCTTTCCGCGGCGGCGAGGTCGTCCGCGGAAGGGGGTGTTTGCGGGATGACCTCCTCTTCCGGCGGGAGCGGGGGCGGGGTCGACCATCGGGCGAGGTCGCGCGAGAGGATCGGCAACAGGTTTTTGCGCGAGGATTCGGCGCCCCTGAGGGATTCGATTCTCTGGTTCAGCACTGCGACCTTGGCTTCCTCCTCCGCGAGCCTCTCGGCGTGAGCCGTCGCCGACAGGCGGGCCGCGGCCTCCGCATCGTCGAGCGCGAGTTGGAGGACGTCGCGGGTGTGCGAAAGCTCGTCGCGTTCGGCACGGAGTGCCTCCGTTTCGTTCCCCGATTCCGACGCGCGAGCGGTTAGCCCCCGGCCTGCGCCGATGGCTTCGATTTCGTCGCGAAGGTCGTCGCGTTCCCTTCGCAAATCGTTGAGACGGACGAGCCTGTCGTCGGCATCTCGCAATACATTCGCGATCAAGGCTTCGAACGAATGCGAGCGGGCGTCCCGCTCCAGCGAATGCCTGGCGTGGAGTTCGCTTTCGACACGAAGTTTCGCATCGACGGCGCGGGCGTTGTCACGTTCCAGATGGGCCTGGCGGTGGGCCGCTTCGAGCTGCTCACGCCAGCCTCGGCGCTCCGCCTCCCAGGCGTCATGAAGTGCGGCGACTTCATCCCGCCAGGACAGGCGTTCGGTCTCGAATTCCGCCCTCATTCGATCGAGTTCGTCCCGGAGGGCCTTCTCTTCGTAGGACCGGAACTCGCGTTCGGCCCGGTGAATCTCGTCGGCGTTGACCCGGGCCTCAAGAAACTTGCGCCGGAGTTCCTCGGCCAGAGATTCAAGAGGGATGGGCGAGGGTGTACTCGCCGAGCCGGGGTTGCCATGAGCCTCAGTGCCTTCTGAAATCACGATTCTCGTCCCGTGGATTTCCCGACCGGAGAGGAAAGTCGGCGTCGCTCGTTGGATTCGGGTTCAGAATGGTCGCCGAAAGGTGAAAAAATCTTCTTGAACCGAGTGAATTTCGGGTCGGACTCGATCATTGCCCGGGAGTTCGACCGTCTTTGCCGGAAAATCAGGCGTCGCCGTTGCGGTCGTAAGGGACGATGTTCTGCCACTCATCCGCGTCGGACCTCGCGACCACGGCCACCACAGGATCGGTCTCACTCAGGTTGAAAACCTCGTGGGGGATTCCAGGCTCGATGAAGATGAAGTCGCCGGCCTGATTTTCCACAACCTGCTTCAAGCCAGGCCCATACTCGTGACGCACCCGCCCTTCAAGGATATAGAGCATCAACTCGAAATCGACGTGGATATGCGCGAACGCGACTCCGCCCGGGGGGATCGTGGCCACGTTCATCGAGAGCTTCTTGGAACCGACATTCTTCGCCGAAAGGCCGACCTTGTAGCGAATGTTGTTCCACCCCCGACAATTATCGCCGCCGCGGATCACCTGGATGCCGTCTCCCGCCTCGACGTATCGGGAAAGATCCTGCTCGACGTCCGCCATTCGTCAGACCTCCCCAAAGCTCCCTGTTTTACCGGCGTCACGGTAGAATTCGACCGCACGAGTGTAGTCCAACATCCCCCTCCAAACCAGTGATATCATTCCAAATCACACCAAAAGGGGTTCGCCAACGGATTCCACGGATGAAGGCGGCGGAAGCGGAACGACCGCGCCGGACGAAGTTCTCCCGGCCTTCGATTCCTTGGAGGAAAGGAGCTCGCTCCCCCTTTCAAACGCTCCAGGCGCACCTTCCACCC
>JAYUFP010000731.1:0-3984 GCA_043738665.1 Isosphaeraceae bacterium | reverse complement strand
TGCCGAACCGCCCGCCGGGACCGGCCCCGAGATCCCTTGGCCGAGGGACGTGGTCGCTCCGAGAAAGAGCGAGCTTTTGCTGATATTCCGCACCGAGCCTTCAACGACCTGGGCGGTACCGTCGTGTCGAATCCAGTTCGGGCCGATAAAAATGCTGGGGAGCCAAAGAACCTTGGCCTCTTCGAGCTCCGCGAGCGACCGGCAGACTCGTTCCCTGGCGATCGCTACGTCGAGGTCCCGCGCCCCCGCCAGCCGGAGCGCGCCCGGCAGGTCGATCGGGAGAACGACCTGCTCCGAAATAAGTGCCGAACCGAGAGAGTCGGACGGAATCGTCGAGGAGGCCATGGAATGGGCGGAGCGCGTCGGCTCGCTCCCGGCGGCCTTCGCCGCAAGAATACACGCGACGAATCCGTGAAATAAAAGTGTGAAAATCCCTCGGTCCACCGGGCAGCCCTCCTGGCGAGTCCCCTGTGTTGTCTCCCGACATATTGAGAATGTCGTCCGTGACGTCGGTAAAAATCATATGGGCTCACGGGCGCAGCCGAACCGATCGGGAACGACCGTCAATACCGGTATCACCTCTTGGTCGCGTCTGCCGGTTTTTCCGATACTACGGTTTGTACGGCCTGTCCCTCGACAAGCGCATCCCCTCCCGCAAGCACAACGTCGTCCCCAGCGGCGACCCCTTCGAGGATCTCGATCCTGGTTCCGTCGGAAAGTCCCAGCCGAACTGGAACGCGTCGCGCCTTTCCTTCCTTGACGACCGCGCATGAAGTTTTGGCCCCGTCGCGAACGATGGCCGTGGCCGGCAAGGTCAGGGCGTCGCTTCTTTCGGCGACAACGATCGTGGCGTAGGCATAGAGGCCGGGCCGAAGGATCCCGTCGGGGTTGGGAAGGTCGATCTCGACGCGGAGCGAACGATTCCCGAGGTCAAGAGCCCACGACGTCCGCGTGACCTTGCCTTCGACTTCGCGGCCGCCTAGCGACTGAATCCGGATCTTGGCCGCGTCGTTGACGTCGATGAGAGCCGCCTCGGCCTCGGGGACCGCAACGACGACCGTGACCACGTCGGTCCTGGCCACAACGAACAGAGGTTCCGCGACGCCGCCGGGGACGGTCAGATGGCCGGGGTCGACGTGTCGGCGAGTCACCACGCCGTCATAAGGGGCCTTAACGCGTGCGAATCCGAGCATTGCGTCGAGCCGCTTCGCTTCGGCCCTGGCGACCTTGACCTTCGCGGCGGAAGCGGCCACGTCGGCCTTGGCCTTGTCGAGTTCCGACCTCGCTTCCTCAAGCGCCGCCTCAGCCGAACGCACCTGGGCTTTCGCCTCGTCCGCCGCGGCCTTCGAGGCTTCAAGCTTGCTCCGCGTCTCGTCGCGAAGGCTCCCGGTCACGGCTGACTCACGGGCGAGCTGCTCGATCCTCGCGGCTTCAGCCTCCCACCGCGAGACATCGGCGACAGTCCGCCGGGTCGTGGCCTGAACCTCCGCCGCCTTGGCCCGGGCCGAGGTCACCGACGATTTCTTGACCTCCACCGAGGCCAGGGATAACGTCCGGTCCGCCTCCGCCTGTTCGACCAACGCGAGTTTTTGCTGGGCTTCCGCCTCGACCTCCGGAACGTCGAGTGCGGCAAGAACCTGCCCCACCTTGACGCGGTCGCCGATATTCACGGCCACGGTTTTGACATAGCCACCGATGCGGGCATGGACGGGGGTCGTCTCGAACGCCTGGATCTGACCGGGTTGCTCGGTCGACCGCTTGATCGTCGCGCGTTCGGGCTTCACGACCATCACCCGGATGGACTCGTTCGCGGAAGACACCGATTTGGTCGCGGCCGGTTCCGAAAAGCCGCCGCAACCCGCCACGAGGCTTGCGGAGAGCAGAATGATCGAAACTCGGGACGGGAGGGACATTCGCAAAATCTCCGGCTCATGAAAGATTCCGGTGTGGTCTCTTTTCCAAGCCCTGGATGGGCTGAAACCATCATCACCCCGGAATCCAACATGAGCCACTCGAAAATGAGGCTCGCTTTTGTTTACGACGATCGAATCGGGACAGGCGTTCGCTCCGGATATCGAGGTTAAGGGCGTTGCAACCCCGAGTTTTTGAGCCCCGGAGGGCGGCGGTTCATTGCCGCCGGGCGCGAGCCTCCGGCACCGACGGATGACACGCGGCGAAATGTCGTTAGAGGATTGTTCCAGCGAATTTGAAGAACAGACACCATCTCTTTCCCTTAATTTCACGGATTGCGCAACCCGTCTGGCGAAATCCGGCGGGATTGGATAGCATCAAATTTAATGCGAATTTTGTGGAAAGGAGCCGAGCGGCATGCTAGATCTCAACCGCGATATTGATTCGCTCTCGAATTTCAAGCGTAACACGCCGGAGTTTTTGCGTCAGTTAAAAGAAACCGGACATCCGGTCGTACTCACCATCAACGGCAAGGCCGAGCTGGTCGTGCAGGACACCACGTCATATCAAAAGCTTATCGAACTTGCCGAGCGCGCTCAGGAGCTGGAAATCTCGAAACGGGCGGTGACGGAGATGAACGCGGGGCTGGGAAGGCCCGCCGAAGAAATGCTCGACGAGATGCGCCGGCTTCTCGATGAAAAGCGCGGTCGGTGAATTACCGAGTCGTCGTCACTCCGACTGCCGACGCCGAAGCGATCGAGGCGTTCCTCTGGTACGCCGAGCGTTCCGAAGCCGCCGCCGACCGCTGGTTGTCGGGACTGAGCCGTGCGATCGCCGGTCTTTCCAAGAAACCGGAGCGGTTTCCGGTCTCCCAAGACGATACGGAAGCCCTGGGTTGCGAGGCCCGGATACTCCTCCACGGTCGCAGCAGGGGCGTGTTCCGAATTCTCTACAATATCAGCGGCGATACGGTTCGAATCCTGAGAATCCGCCACAGCGCCCAGGGACCGATCGAACGTTAAACCATGGGGCTTGGCGTCTCTTTCGCTAGACGCTCCCGCCGGTAGGGTGCGTCGCGAAGACCCATCCTTCGGAAACGCTGACAAAAGGTGCGCCTTAGCGACGCACCCTACCCCGTCTGGTCCCCACAAAAATCCAAGTCAGTGCGTCACGTCGGTGACCGCAACCTGATGCCAGCCTTTTTCCCAATCGAGCCGGATCGTCGTGCCACAGCCGTCGATGACGATAAAGCCAGGCCGGTAGATCCCCGCGGGAGAGTTGTAGGGCGGGTCGCCGATCACAAGATCAAACCGGAGCCCGTAAAACCACGCCTGCATCCCGATGACTGATTTCCCGTCCGCCGAGAAGAGGGGCCGGAAGTTCGCGTCACGTCGAACTTCCTCGGTATATCCTTCACAAGCAGTCGGGTGCCAGTAGATGCCCTTACCGTCCGGGATCTTGGCCCTGCTATACAGTATCTCTAGCCATTGGACGTGAGGCGCTACTTCCTTCCAGTCAGCAGCGAGAGGTTTCCAGACCCTGCCACTGTATAACGAGCCGCAGAGAGCCTTAAGCATCCATCGCTCGAAATCGTCCCCGTTGACCGGAATCGTTCTGTCGGCGCGGCACCTCGTTTTGCTCGCATTATGAAAGCTCTCGGCCGCCTTGCACATGTCCTTCCCGGCGTTGTCGAAGTCCGCCAGCGCGTTATTGTGCTTCTTGCAAAGAATTCCTGCACAGAGTTTCCCGATATCGAGTGGCTTGTCGGGGCCGCCCTTTATGTGGGCCAGATTCCAGCCGTATACCGTCGCGTTTCTTTCGGTAAAGCCTCCGATGCATTTCAGAACTCCTTCCGAAAAGTAATGCTCACGGCTTATCGGCCCCTCGCAGCCGCCGATCGCGCGGGCATAGCATTTTTGGCTCTGGTCGACTTTCACCATCGTGCAGTCCTCCCGATGCGATTTTTACTATCCCTAGGGCGTGTAGACAAATCCCAGGGGTTTTGAGCAGGATAGGTAAGGATTCCCTCTAAGTTTCGCAACAGGAGTGCTGCCGATGCGCCGTCACGAGATC
>JAYUFP010000730.1:0-11908 GCA_043738665.1 Isosphaeraceae bacterium | reverse complement strand
CCATCCGGACCAGGCCGGTGACGGGACTGAAGATGGGCAAGAGGTAGGAATAGACGTCGTTCGCGCGCTGGATGTAGCCGGCCACCTGGACGGCCTTTTTCCAGTATGAAGGCGTGATCATGTCGCCGCCGGGAATCTGGCGACAGAGTTGGGAAAGGTCTTCGGCAGCGAGTTCCAGGGCCGTCAGGAGGTCGACAAGCGGGACATTGGCGATCGGGTCGGTGGAGAGCGGGTGGTAATGATCCGCGAGGGTCTTCGCGAGTCGTCTTCCGGTGGAAATATAAATGTCAAAGTCGGTTAATGCTTCGAGGGATACGGTCTCACTGAGGTCAGCTTCTTTCTCGACAAGTGCCCAACCTTCCCGATCGATCTTGGTAAACGTACGGGGTGCGTCCCAATCGAGGGGGGGTAGGATGGGACGATTTGTTTTCGTCCAGCGTGCGGCGAGCACGGAAAAAAGAATTCCCGACAGAAGCCACAGCGACCCGGCGATCCAGAGCCAGTCATGCTTCCAGAACCAACCGTGTTGGTATAGCCAAACCGCGCCGAATCCCATGTAAGCCAGAATCGGACCGATGAGCAGCGTCAACAGAACCCAAGCCCGCCAGTTTCGCAGCACGTGATTGGCCTCGTTTTCGCCCTGCGACTTTCGCATCGACATTGATGCGACGTTCCGCCTTTCGTGATTCGCGGCTCATCATTCAGTATTCCAGAGCCCGTCCGCGATGTCGACCAAGGGGTCGGGACGTCATGGTGATCAACAACGGACAAAAAGAAACGCCCGGATCGCCGATCGGGTTCACCGACGGGACGTTCCGGGCCTAAATGCCGTGAGCCGAGCAAGGCTTCCAACGTCAGCGCGAAGGAAGGTGCTTGGCGATCGCGGCGGGAAGGTCGCGGATCGATTCGCCGAGGTGATGAAGTTTCCCGTGCAAGGCGTCAGGCGCGTTCCTGACGGAGTCTGGCCAGTGGGCATTCCGGAGTGATTCGGGCAAGTATCGCTCGGACCACGACTCCTCACGGCGGCCTAGTAAGGCGGTGAGGGCAAGGCCGATCCCGAACCCCAGACCGAGCCCGATCAGCACCGAGGAACCCGGGTTGCTGGACACGGCGGTCTCGGCCTGCCGATAACCTGCCTCCGCGCGGCGGCCCACTTCTCCCGCACTTTCGTAAAGTCGGTTGCCGATTTCGGCGAGCCCTTCTCGGTGCTCTTGTCCCTCGCCTGTCGACTCGCGGTTACCGGCGTTTTCCGGTGAGTTATTCCTCACGTTGCCGCCGTTTCGGCGACTCTGGCCCTGGTTTCCCGCAGGCATGATCCAATCCTCCTCGGGCAAATCACACATTTCGAAGCGAAAACCGCACCGGCGGCCGGAACGACCGCGGCCGGAGACGACTGATTTCAACAATAAAATGTGAATGCAACGTTTGTGCCGTGCCCCGCACTCGCTTGGGCACAATGGTGCGCCCCTTCTGGCTTGGACTTGCTCAATCAGAAGAAGATTGCGTCGAAATGGGTCATGGCACAAGGCTTGCCATATCATTCTCCCGATCTCGCGTCAGGGACGGTCCGTGGTCTGGGGTCGTCCCCGAGCGTTCTCCTCGGTTCACAATCAAGGATTACTCCCATGAAGCGATTCTTTGCGTTCGCGTTGATCCTGGGCGCTGTCTCCGGCTTCGGCCTCGTCGGCTGTGGTGAAGAGGCCAAGGTCAAGACCACCGAGGTCGAATCGACCCCGGGCGGCACCACCACGACCACCAACGTAACCAAGGTCAAGTCGACCGGCGGAAACCCTCCCGCCAACGCCGCGGGCGAGACTGCCAAGAGCCCTAAGTGACTTAAGGACGCCTGCACGGCAGTGCCCTGGTCACACAGGGCACTGTCTTCAACGATCACTCGCCTCAAAATTTGGTAACGCGTTGAATTGGCACTCGGGTTGCACTTACGCTTACTAGTCCTTCAAAGAAGCGAACCGGCCTATCGTGAACCAGGGCCGGACATTTAAACCGATCCTCAAGGGAGTCCGACACCGATGGCGATCAATGCTCAGGAACTGCAAGGTCAGTGGAATACTCTTCGCGGTCAGGTGAAGCAGAAGTGGGGTCAGCTCAACGACGACGATCTTCAAATCCACGGCGGGAACATCGACCAACTCGTCGGCCGTATCCAGCAGAAGACCGGCGAGGGTCGTGAGGCCGTCGAGAAGTTCCTCGGCGAATTGACCTCGAAGGGATCATCGGCCGTCGCGCAAGCCACCGAAGCCGTGGGCCAGTACGCCCAGCAGGCCGGCGACCGGCTCCGCGAGCACTACGGTCAGCTCTCCGATGTTGCCCGTGATCGTTACGAGATGGCTTCGGACGTGGTCCGCCACAAGCCCGGTCAATCCGTCGCCACCGCGTTCGGCATCGGACTTGTCGCGGGATTGATCGTCGGCTTGGCACTGCGGTCACGCTGAGACAGGGCGAGGCCGTCCAGCTTTTTCTTTACCCCGTCCTTCGGGACGGTTTGACAAGGAGCTAAGCCATGTTACGTTGGGCGATCGCGTTCGCGGTCATCGCCTTGATCGCCGGGGGCCTCGGGTTTTACGGCCTGGAACAAACGTCGGCGGACATCGCGAAGTTTCTCGCGCTCTTGTTCCTGATCTTGTTCGTGGTCGCACTGGCGGTCGGTCGGAGCGTGGTGGGCGGTCCGACAGTCTAGATCAGCTCGTCGACCGAAAACGGATCGACGGGTCAAGAGATGAATCGGGGCGGGTTCACCGAATTCTCGGTGTCCCGCCCCGCGTGCGTTTCGAAGTGAAAGATGTTCTAGCCTTCGCCCAGGCAACACTTCTTATACTTCTTGCCCGAGCCGCACGGGCAAGGGTCGTTCCTGCCGATCGGCGAAACACCCGCGGGTCGCTTGATGGGAACTCC
The DNA here is from genome assembly GCA_043738665.1 of Isosphaeraceae bacterium. GTDB lineage: Bacteria > Planctomycetota > Planctomycetia > Isosphaerales > Isosphaeraceae > JAYUFP01. The sequence continues at coordinate 8,995 of JAYUFP010000730.1, read as the reverse complement.
TTTAGGACCCGCGGTCGGCTTGTGCCGACCCGCGGGCAACTTCGCGACCTCGCGAATTTCGTCGGCGATCTGATTCCCTTCGGCGACGCGCCCCGTCTCCTGAAGATACTCCAGGAATTTCGCGACCACCTCCGCGGCATGCGGTTTCGCGGCCGCGGGCAAGCTGAGTCGCGGTAAAGTTTCGCCGACGACGGACGCATAAGTGCCGGGGCCGACGTCATCCGGGAACCCCGGGTCGATCCGCTTCGCCACGTCGCCGAACGCCTTCAGGACGTCGGAAATATGACTGCGGATCGCCGGGTGGAGCTGCGTCGCCCCGAACGACTCGGCAAAGTCGCCGGACCAGTTATCCCAACGATTATCAAACATGATTCGACCTTGAATTTTTTCGAGTGCGACGCTTAGCTTCGAAGTGTGGCTTCGAATCGCGAGGCGCACGCGTCGATCACCGAACGGACGGACCGGTCCACTTCCTCGCCGGTCAGGGTCCGCTCGGGGTGTCGGAATTTGAGCCCGAAGTGAACGCTTTGCTTCTGTTCCGCGATCCCGCCCCCTCGGAACGTATCGAGGAATTCCACGGATTCGAGTGTCGCGCCCGCCGCGCCAGTCGCGGTCGCGGAAAGCTCCGCCCAGGGGAGCGCCCGCGAAACGACGAGCGAAAGGTCGCGGACGACGGCGGGGAAGGGAGGCAAAGCCCGGTTCTGCGGGATCAGCATGGCCCCGCGCATCAAGACACCGAGGTCAAGCTCCGCGGCGGTCGATGACGCCCGAAGTTCCAACGCGTCGAGACGCGAGCGTTCGACCTCGCCGAGCCATCCCAGAGCCTCGCCGGCAAGCGTCAGCTCCGCGGTGCGGCCGTCTCGAAAGAATGGCGACGTCGCCGGCTTGACGGCGATCTTCCCGGCGTGCAGCCGTTCGACAATCGCCTCCACGATCCCCTTCAGTCCCAGAAAATCTCGGCCCGAGACGATCCCGAGTTTCACGGGCTGGTCGGGGATTTCGCCTGCGCCTCGCGGGATGTAGACGTCGGCGATCTCGAAGAGTTGGGCGTCGGCGTTGCCGTGGGCCTCGTTGTGTCGTCTCGCGGCGAGCAGGCTGGGCAGGAGCGATTGCCTGAGTGTGCCTTCGCGCCTCCGACTCGAATGGTCGACGCGGATCGAGGGCTCGGTTATGCCGGCGCTCACCGGCTGGCTCAGTTCATCGGAGACGAGGCTGAAGGTACAGGCCTCGTCGATTCCACAAGCCGTCAAGGCTTCGCGCACGACCGCTTCGACCCGCTCCCGTTCGCTCCTCGGGGCACTGGTGAGGGGCACGGCGCGGTCTTCGGGAATATGTTCATAACCGTGGACGCGCGCGACTTCCTCGATCAGGTCGATCTCGCGTTCCAGGTCGGTCCGCCAACTCGGCGCTGTGAAAGAGAGGGTCGTCGGAGTCGCCCCTTGAGCTTCAAGCCCCAGCGCCTTCAAGATCCGCTCGACGCTCCCGCGATCGATGTCGATCCCGAGCACGCGGGGAATCTGGGCCAGCCGGAGCGTCACGGCTTTGCGCGACGGCCGTTCCGTACCAGTGTCGATCACGCCGGGGTGGAGCGTTCCTCCCGCGGTTTCAAGGATCAGCTCGGCCGTGCGACGGCTCGCCCACTCCGTCACTTCAGGGTCGAGTGGGCGTTCGAACCGATAGCTCGACGGGCTGAACAACGCGAGGGCGCGCGAGGATTTTCGGACCGACATGGAGTCGAACCGGGCGGCCTCGATGAGAATGTTCCGCGTCGTCGGGTCGATCTCGGTGTCGAGTCCCCCCATCACCCCGGCGAGCCCGACGACTCGTGACGCATCGGCGATGACGAGCATCTCGGGCGAAAGTTCATAGATCTTGCCGTTGATCGCCGTGAGCTTCTCTTTGGGGAGGGCGTTTCTGACAACGAGGCGTTTTTCGGCGAGCTTGTCGAGGTCATAGGCGTGGAGCGGCTGACCGCATTCGAGCATGACATAGTTGGTCACGTCGACGACGTTGCTGATTGGCCGGACGCCAAGGGTTTCAAGGCGTTTTCGCATCCACCAAGGGCTTTCCTTCACGGTCGCCCCGGAGACGACCCGCGCGGTGAACCGCGGGCAAAGGTCGGGGTTTTCGACGGCCACGCCCGCGAGCGTTTCGACCGGAGCGCCTGAGGTTTTGGGCCGAGGGTCGGGAACCTTCAGGGGCGTCTCGAAAAGGACGGAGATCTCCCGCGCCACGCCGAGGTGTCCCAGGCAATCGGGCCGATTACTGGTCACTTCCAGGTCAATCGCGAGGTCGCCGCCGACTTCATCGGTCGATTCGTGGTTAAGGCCCGTGAGTGCAAGCCGCTCAGTGAGGGCGTCGACCGGCATGGTGAGCTGGACGTATTGCGTGAGCCAGTTCCAACTGACGATCATCGGTTTCCTTCAATCCCATCACTGAGTTTCATGTTCGCCGAGGATCGCGTTGACCTCCAGCACGACGTCAGGGAAGGCTTCGGGCGAGAGGGTTTCGCCGCGTGCCACGGTACGTTTCTCTTTGTAGGTTTCGCCCAACGGACCCCGGTGAATTTCGATCAGGCCACCTTTCAGATCGATCCGCCAGACCTCTCGGATGCCGTGTCGGGCGTAGAGCCTCAGTTTCCGGCCGCGATCAAGTTTGGCCGAGGAATCCATGACTTCGATCAGAAAAAGGACGTCGTCAGGGCCAGGGTGGGCGGACTCGTAAAAGTCTGTTCGGGGCTTGAGCAACGAGAGATCGGGTTCCGGTTCCGATCGCTTACCGATACGCACGGGAAGTTGCACTGCAACAACACAACGAGGGTCAAGCGCTTTGACCAGCAGCGAGTTCAAGCGATTGATGTGTCCCGAATGCCGACTGCCCATCGGACACATGACGATGATTTCCCCGTCGAGCAGTTCGACTCGTTCATCCCGATTCAAGATGCCGACCTCGGCCATCTTGTAGTATTCATCGACCGTGAATCGGCGACGCTTCGGAGGGGTCGTCGCGGGGGCCGGCTGTGCAACGCCCCTCACGTCTTTCGTCACAGGCTCGATGGTCGGGTTCTCAACGGTCGCCATGCCGGCCTCCTCGCTTCGCTTCGTCGAACTTACTTGGCGTTCTTGACGCCCGTCTGGCGGATCTGGGTTGAGAGGTGGTAGGTGATGTTGTCGATCTCGTATTCGAGGTCGCCCATCAACGCGATGTAACCCTTGGCGGGGCGTTCGACCTGTCCCTTTGCGACCGCGCCTGTGAGTTCCATCGGGGTCGAATTCCAGGTCGAAGGACGAAAATCGCGGTCTTCGGACAGCGCGACCCAGAGTTTGGCGTTCTTGGGCGCCGGGGTCGAGGTGACCGTCAGCTTGAGGATGTCGTCGCCGTCGTCGCCGTGTTCCCAGGAGAGCGCGGGCATCGGCCGGTTCGAGACGCTATGGCGGAAGAAGGCGCCGATGCCGTCGAGAGCGTAATGTCGGTTTGGTTGCAGGTTGTGGACCGCGTTGGGGACGTAAACGATGTTTTTCTGCCCTTTGAGGTCGTCCCAATAAAGGTTCAGGGCGTCGACCGTCCAGTAGGGGTCATTCGTCCCATTAATGATCAGCTTGGGCATCGTCAGGCGGTCGCGGTAGGAATAGGGGTCGACCGAGAGCCAGAGCGAGCGGCCGAGTGGGTCGGTGAATTTCTTGGTGAGGCCGCGTTCGGTGTAATCATGGATCTGTTCGCTCGGCTTGCCCCAGACGTCGAGCGCGTGCTGCAACTGGGCCTCCATGTTCAGCGTGTCGATCACCATGGGCGCGATGGCGATGACGCGGGGGTCGACGACGCCGCTGAGCCAGGTCGTCCAGCCTCGCTTGGAGGCCCCGGTGACGACGAACCGGGTGATATCGGCGTTTCCTTCCCCTTTGCCCCATTGCTGGACGGCGTCCATCGCCTTCACGGCGCTCTTGGCCATGGGGAACAGCAGAGGCCAGTTGCCGTCCTTGGTTTCGAGGAACCGGACGAACGTTTCGGCGATCAGCTTGTCTTCGGTCTTTTCGCCGAAAAGGGGCTGGTTGGGGACCTGCGGAAGCACCGCGACCCGGGCGCCGCAGAGCTTGGCCATGGTCATGCCCATGGAGGCGTCTTCAGGCCGGTCGTCGTCGATGTTCTTGATGCTGCCGCCCGTGATGAACAGCAGGACGGCGTCGGGGTATTTCAGTTCGGCGGGCTCGCAGATGCTCACCATGTGGACCCAGGGAATCTCCTGCCAGATCTGCGAAGTCAGCTTTAAGACCGTGATCTTGCCGCCGCCGAGCTTCGCCGTTTTCGTCACCTTCCAGGAGAAGCCCGGATCGGCTTTCTTGATGTAATCGTCGAGGCTCGTCGGGGGCTTGGGGACCGCCTGTGCATTCGCCGTGGCGGACGTCAGCGTCAACGCCATGAGCAGTGCCGGGAACCGGCATGGAACGCGTAAGATCATCATGGTGCTCGATTGAAGGAGGACACTGAGAACCCGGTCGGCACGGACACCCGGCGCGACCTAACGGACGGAATCAAGGCCGGGTCAACGTAGCCTTCCCGACCCTTGACCAGACAAGATACACGGGAACCCCCGCAAGCACGATCACAAAGCCGACGCCCGAAGTTCCCGGAGCCAGAAGCACAAAGTCGAGAACGAGCAACACCGCCAGGCCAACGTAAACCAGGACAGGTAGAGGATAACCCCAGGTTCGGTAGGGCCGATCCATGGCCGGTTGCTTAAACCGCAAAACGACGACCGCGACCACCATCAGCGTGTAAAACAGGACGTCGACCGGGATGATGTAATCGAGAAGGTCGTGGTAAAGGTTGCCGTATTTCGGTAGCGTCGTGACCGGGTCGGTCGTCACGGTGACCGGCAAGACGAGCAGCGCCGACCAAAGCCCCTGAGCGACCAGAGCCGCCGAGGGGACGTTATGGCGGTTCGTGGTCGCCGCATGGGAAAAGAAGAGCCCGTCGCGGGCCATCGCGTAGTAAACCCGCGCGCCGGCGAGCGTCAATCCGTTCACGCAACCGAACGTCGAGACCAGAATCGCCAGGGCCATCGCGATCGTCCCGGGTTTGCCGAGCACCACCTCCATCAACAGCGTCCCGACGCGATCCGAAGGGGCGTTCCTGATCCCGACCGGAAGCCCCTCCTTACCGGCCGCGCCGAGAGGCAATGTGACGACGTACGCCACGTTCGCAAGCAAGTAGAGCCCGACCACGCTCCCGCAGCCGAGCAAGAGCGCCCGAGGCAACGTCTTGCCGGGATCGCGCGTCTCACCGCCGGTGAACGTCACGTTGTTCCAGGCCGACTGCGAAAACAGCGGACCGATCATCGCTTTGCCAAGAAGCACCGCCAGCGCCATCCCGCCGACAAGGGTCAGTCCCGGCTGCACCTTTGAGGGTTCCCAGCCGTTCTCGGCGGGATTCCACCACGAGGCCGAAAACGCCGCGCTCTCGCGGTTGAAGCCGAGCAAGAGGCCGGCCGCGATCAGCCCGATCAAGGCCGCCGTCTTGGCGAAGGTGAATGCGTTCTGAATGAGCGAGCCCGTCTTGAGCCCCTGCATGTTCGTGACCGTTAACGCGAGGATCAGGATGACCGCGACGAGTTGCTGAGACGTGAGGCTGAGTGCGTAGCCTCCGAGGACTTTCGGATCTATCAAATTATGTTTATCTGAAACCCAGGGGATCAATACCCCGAGGAACCTGGCGAACGCGACGGAGACCGCCGCGATGGTGCCGGTCTGGACGACCAGGAACGTCGCCCAACCGAACAGGAAACCGGCGAGCGGGCCGTAGGCTTCGCGGAGAAAGACGTACTGGCCGCCGGCGCGCGGCATCATCGCGGCGAGTTCGGCGCAGCAGAGCGCCCCGGTGATCGTCATCAGACCGGCAAGGGCCCAGGCGACCAGAAGCCAGCCCGGAGCACCGACGAGGCGGGCGGAATCGGCCGACGTGATGAAGATCCCCGAGCCGATCATCGAACCCATCACGATCATCGTGGCGTCGGTCAGACCGAGCCCGCGCACCAGCTTGGGCGCCACCTTGGTCTCGTCATCGAGTTCGGCTTGCGCCATGGGCAAACGGCTCCCCGGTTCGGGCGTTCAAAGGGGTTGTCGTCATCCTGCGTTGCGGGAGACGAACGCCTCCACGTCGGCGATCGCATTGTTCAGCGCTTCGCGGCGGTATTCGGTGAGGGCGGAGTCGAGGGCGCGGGCGAGATGGTTGGTCAACTGCGAGGCGGCATGTCCGGCGTTGTTCCCCTCGGCGCGGATCTCCGGAAAATCGCGGTGGTACACCTTCGTGTCGTGGCCCGTGACGCCTTCCAAGACGATCACGGGTGAGGCAACGTTCGACATGAAAGAGGTCTCGGCTCTCGGGTGTGGGAAAAGGTGGGGGGAACTCTTCCGGGGTACAGGGAATGAGCCGACGTCGCGGTCGTCTCGGCCGGCGACGTCGGCGTCCGCTCGGATCGACGGGCAGGGGCCTTTCGTCACGCCGGCTGCGCGACCTCATAAGGCTCGTGGCTGAGATACTCCTTGACGTCCTCGATGGCGTGCTCGATTCCATCGCGCCGGTATCCGCTGCCGACGTTATCGAGAGAGCGGGTCAGTTGGTTGATGAGTTGCGAGCCGGCCGCGGATGCGGTCGCCCCTTCGGCATGGACTTCGGGCAAATCTCGATGGTGGATTTGGAAGCCGTTGACTGCCTGGCATTCACAGAGCCCGGCCTTCACGATCACGCGCTGGCTGTTCATCGTCATGGGTATACGCCTCAACGATCTAGCGGGGCCTGGCATCCCAAAGGGGTCGGCGAAATCGGCGGCCGTCAGGAATCCGCGGAAACGCGGGGGTCGCGAATCAGGCGAACGGCAAAACGGCGCGGCGATGTCCGCGGACCTCCTCCCCCCCCGGGGACCCTGCCTGTGAGTTCGACCGACTAGAACTGTCCCAGAAACCTCGTATCGTTCTGGTAGAGGAGGCGGATGTCATCGACCCCGTGCCGTCTCATGCAGAGCCGTTCGATCCCGAGCCCGAATGCGAACCCGGTGACCTCGTCGGGATCATACCCCACGGCGCGGAACACGTTGGGGTCGACCATGCCCGCTCCTCCCATTTCAACCCATCTGTCGCCGCCATGCCAGAGCATGTCGACCTCGACGCTCGGTTCCGTGAACGGGAAGAACGACGGGCGGAACCGGATCTTGACGTCCTCGCCGAGATAACTGCGGGCGAAGAGCCGTAAAACCGTCTTCAAATCGGCCATCGTGACGCCTTTGTCCACCATCAAGCCTTCAATCTGGTGGAACATGAAGGAGTGCGTGGCATCGACGGTATCCGGCCGATAAACCCGGCCGATCGCGATCACCCGGACCGGCGGCGGCTGACTCTCCATCACCCGGATCTGCACGGTCGACGTCTGCGACCGCAGCATCGTGCCGTTCGACAGGTAGAAATTGTCGAGCGGATCGCGCGCGGGATGACTCGGCGGGATATTCAAGGCGTCGAAGTTGTGGCGGATGTCCTCGACTTCGGGACCTCGCGCGACAGTGAAGCCGAACCGGCCGAAGATGTCGATCAGTTCATCGGAGGTCTGGGTGAGAGGGTGCTTGTGGCCGAGCCTCGGACGCGTGCCGGGAAGCGTGACATCGAAAGCGTTGGCCGCCGCGGCGGGCCGTTCGACGCGAGCTTTCGCCCCTTCGCACGCCCCATCAAGAGCCTGTTTCACGGCGTTAAAACGCTGGCCATAGGTCTTCTTATCGGCGGAAGGAATGGCCTTGAGCCGTTCCTGGGCGGCCTTGACTCGGCCCTGTTTCATGCCGAGGAATTCGACGCGGGCCGATTCGACCACGTCAGGATTTGAGGCCCCCTGAAACGCGGCGAGGCCGGCAGTTTCCAGGGCGTCGAGTTCGGCAAGGGCGGCGGCGAGGGGGTCGGAGGGGGTCATATCAGTCCCGTCGGGCGGGCAAGTTCCACCGAGGCCTCGTGCCGTTCCCCGATTAAACAAGAACACCCTCAAGCGAGGGCTCGATCGAATCGTTCCCACGCTCGCCGTGCGAATGCCATCCCCGACGCTCCGCGTCGTCTGACAGCAGCAAATTCGTACGGACGCAGAACGTCCAGGACAACATTCCCACGACGGACCGTGGGAACGAGTCCCTGACACAAGGCTCAGGCCGTCTTCGCCTTCTGCTTCTGGCGGGCGTTCACGGCCTCGTCGTGCTTGTCGAGCTCGACCCTGGCCTTGGCGACGATCGCGTCGAAGGTTTCGGGGTCGAAGATCGCCAGTTCCGAGAGGCTCTTGCGGTCGAGCTTGACGTTCGCGAGCCGCAACCCGTGGATTAGGCGGCTGTAACGGAGCCCGCGCATTTCGGCGGCGGCAGTCACTCGGATGATGAAGAGCTTGCGGAAATCGCGCTTCTTTGCCCGCCGGTCGCGAAACGCGAACATGCCGGCGCGGAGGAGGGTTTCCTTGGCGGTCCGGAGCAGCTTCCTGCGCCCTCCGACAAACCCTTCCACCTTCTTGAACAGCCGCTTCTTCGCTCGGTTACGGGCGGCGCCTTTTTTTGCACGCATCGTCGAGTCTCATTTCGGGCGAGGCGAGGGCCGCGCCGCCGTTGTGGAATGCCAAGGGGAAAAAGGGACGGGTGCGACAGTCGCGCACCCGGAACAAATCGGAATCACATCGTAGGGTGGGCACTGCCCACCTTCCGGATTTCTCGGCAAGAATCTCGACTGACTCAGGTCGGTCAGTTCCCGGCTCCGGAGGCCACGAGCGTGTCGGGCGAAGCCTTCGCGGCCTTCCGTGCGGCGCGGCCCGCGGCGCGGTTGCGGTCGAAATTGCTCTTGAAGCCGTCGGCTGCGAGCTTGGCCTCGTGCGCGGCGGGGGTTTCACCCGCGTCGGCGAGGGCGACGAGACGGGCGGCTTCGATGGCCTGGGGTTGGAAGCTTTCTCGCTTATGAATCGCGCGACGGAGTTTTTTGGCTTCGGCCGA
>JAYUFP010000729.1:0-3991 GCA_043738665.1 Isosphaeraceae bacterium | reverse complement strand
CGTCATCCCAGCGGGGGTCGGGGGCTCCGCTCAGGAACCAGTCTCCTCCATTGTCGGCGAGGATCATTCCATACGTTTTCAAGGCTTCCAGAATGGCCCGGGCCTGGGGCGGATACTTGCGGATCTCGACATTCGCCTTCAACCTCGCCCGTAATCCCATCGGCGGCAAGTCGATGTCGTTCGCCTTGGCGGCGAAGTGCCGGGCCGGGGAAACATACGCGCGCCGGGTCTTCTCGACGGTGAACCGGAACGCGTGCTTGACCGTTCCCAGGCCCACGACCTCGTCGTATCGGACAAGCCCGGGAAAGATCGGCAGGCCCGCGGCATCGGCCGAGGTCCAGCCCGCGGGGCGCTCGCGGTTGGTGTCGAGATCGAAGATCGCACCGCTTCCCGCCGTCCACGATTTGCCCCCCTTTTCGGGGCGGGCGTTGAAAAGCTCATAGAGCTTGCCGTTGTCGCGGTCGACGACCAGAACGTGCCGGTCCTGAGTCCCGTTCGGTCCGCCTTCAATGGGCGCGTCGGGCGGGATCGGGTACGGGCCGGGGTCGCTCTCGTCCGGGTAACGGAACGCGACCGGAACCTTCGGCTGTTTGCCGTCAACCACCACGTAAGGAATCCCGTTGGGAACGCCCTGATAGAGCGTGCCGAAATCGGGATGGAGCGGCTTCTCGTGGCCGATCCGACGGAGGATCATCGTCGAGAGCGGGTCGACCTTGGCACGGTCGATCGCCTGGTTCCAGGAATTGTCGGCCGGGAAGACCTTGCGCTTGCGGAGGTCGGCCCCGGGTCCGTAGAGCGACGCGACCCCTTGCGAATTCGACCGGCGCGCGACGCCCAGGCCCAGCGCGCTCGCAAGTGCGTACGCCTGGAACTTGCGTCGCGTCAAATGAAGTTCACTCATGAGAGGCGATCTCCGACATTGCGGTCGCGGCGGACGCGGATTCTCCGCATTCGGAGACTAGCACAAAATCGCGGGCGTCGGCGACCGACCCGCGCCACCCTGCCTCCGCCGCCCTGGCGAGATTATACATCTCCCGGGTCGTGACGTAGTGGACGTGAAAATCGGGGTCATCGGCCGCCATCCGGGCGAGGTCGTGGTGGAACGCCGTCATCGCCGGCCCGAGCAGGCAGTCGGCGTCGTACTCGGTCGCGCCGTGGGAGTGAAGCTTCACGAAGTACCAGTCGGGACGCGAAGGGACCTGCACCCCCGCCTTCAGCCACGACGCAACCCGCGCCCCGGTCGCCGGCTGGCTCGACTGGACACAGGCGTTTTCGAGGCGAGGCAGGATTCCCCACTTCCGACTCGCCCCGTTGAGCCCGAGCGGACCCGGGATCAGCATCAACGAGCCTTTGGGGGCCTCACCGGTTCCAATCGGGACGCCGCGGTCGTGCCCCCGAGGGTGGCAATGGCTGCTGTTTGCGTAATAGATCCGGTTGACCGTCGGCGGCTGGGTCTCGCTCGGTGCCGACGGGAACGTGAAGTCGGCGTAGCAGCCGGTCTCGACCAAAACGCGGATCTCGTCATTCACACCACACCAGCGGCCGTCGCTCCGGGCGTTGTTCAAGGCCCAGTTGCCGTGGACGAACCCGTACGCGACGGAGCCGTCGTCGCGACGCCTGGCCAGCAACCCGTGCCGCTCCGAGAGTGTTTTCACGGCAGTCGAGAGGGTCGCGCGGAGAGTCTCGGCGGTGTCGCCGTCGTGGTGGAGGTGGACCTCGACCTCTCCGTATCCCCGGCGACAGAGGACCGCGAGGGCGTCGAGGTGCTCGGCGTCGTATTCTTCGATCGGGTAGAAGAACGTGTGCCGAGGCGGGCGGCCGTCGGCGTCTCGAAAACCGTCGAACATCCGCGGGTATTCGTCGACCCACCGCGCGACCCGCGCGCGGGCGACCTCCGGCGATACGCCTTCCGAGCGCGGTTCGTAGTGGTCGGCGATCGCCAGGAGCAGGTGCGTCTCGCCGTCGGGTTCGCGCTTCCGTTTACCGAGCAAGAGCGCCTGGGCGAGGGCGACGGCCGTCGAGGGGTTCAACCCCATCGGCCGGCCCCTTCGAGCGAGGGCGCGGGGGCCTGGACCGTGTGCGGCACGGGCGCCCGGTAGGTGGTCTTGGTCCACGACCGCGCGGTCTTGCCCGTGATCCAGACCCAGAACCCCAGCCAGGCCGCCGCGTTCAGGAGCAGGAACGACCCCAGCGCCGCGAGAACCCGCGACCGGTGAGACACCGCCTCGGTCATCCCCAGCAATGCCAGCAGCAGCACGCCGAGCTCGACGGCCAGCAACCCGTGGTAGAGCGGCCCGCCGATCACGGCCGACAGCAACGCCGTGGCGATCAACGCCCAGGGAACCACCAGCCGCATCAACTTGTGAGAGAATAACGCGAACCAGACCGGGTTCCGCCAGGGCACGAGGGCGTGCGGCAAGCGGGCACAGACCTGGAAATTCCCGGCGAGCGTCCGGACCTTGCGGCGGAACTCGGCCTGGACGTGGTCGGGGAGGCGGTCATAGGCCTTGGCCCGGCCGTCGAAGACGACGCGGTCGCCCCGCATGGCGACTTCCAGCGGCCAGTATACGTCGTCAAGGACGGTCCCCGGCATGATCGGCCGGAAGAGCCTGCGTCGGACCGCCGAGATCGCCCCAGTGACGCCCACGGTCGAATGCACCAACCCCTCGCGGCGCCTCAGCCATTTTTCGTAACGCCAGTAGAGCCCGACGCCCGACATGACCCCTTGCGCGGTCTCGACGAATAGCTCGCCGCCGACCGCGCCGACGTCCGGGTCGGCGAAGTTCTCCAGGAGCCTCGACAGGGCGTCAGGCGCCCACGACTGGCGAACGTCCCCCAGCGCGATGATCTCGTAGCGGCTGTTCATGCAGCCCTCGGAGATCGCCGCGGACTTACCGATGTTGTCGGCGAGGTCGAGAACGACCACCGGCACGGAGCCGCCCTCAAACGAACGCGCGACCTCGGCCGTGCGGTCCGTCGAGCCGTCGGAGACGACGACGATTTCGCCCTTGAGGTCGGCGTCAAGAATCTGGCGGATCAATTCGCGAATACGAACGCCGACGGCGGCCTCTTCGTTGTAGGCGGAGATCACCACCGAGACCGAGGGGAGAGGCTCCCCGGAGTTCGACCTTCGGACGGGCCTGGCGCGGACTTTCGTCAACAACGCGAGGATCGCCGGGTAGATGACATAGGGATAGGCGACGCAAGCGGCACCGATCCAGTAGAGAGTCTCGAGCACAACCGCCCCCGTGACGGCGAGTCAACAGCACGCCGGGCCAACGACGCCCGCGCTCGAAAAGACTTACGCCTAGGCGCGGCGTTGCCCGGAATGAACAACCCGCGTCGCGGACCTCGCGGAAAGCTGGGCCGGGCCATGAAGGTTCAAGAGATGATTCTTGAACCTTATTGACCCCTTCCCCATCACTTCAGCTTATCTCTCGAACCGATCGACGTGAGACGATGTTGCAAAAGAGAATCAGCCGTGTCGCGAGACGGAAACGTGGAATGGCTCGCGAATGCGTTTATCGTGGCGAACGAGCGGCCGGGGATGGTTTGTGGAAGGGCAAGACGTTGGAAGCGAGTCACGCCTTGGGGGCGACGTTGCTCCAGGTGTCGAGTGGTTTAAAGGTAGGTTACATACTAGATCGGAACATGGGTGCCACGTGGTTCGGTACTCCGAACCCGTGCGGGCCTTCCCGTAGCAAACGGATAAAAAACAACGCTAAGGCTGGCCTGTCCGGAAACTCTGCGGTTAGACGACCGGCAGGGACGTTGATTTAAGGACGGGTAAAGAGACAGGGTGGTTTCATTTTCGACTCGGAGTTCCCGAAATGCCCCATGCCCAATGGTCGATGACCAAGAAATGAGACCGTGATCTTCCCCAGATCCCTCAGTGTTCCTTCGGTCATCGATCATCGGGCATGCGGCATCTCGGTTCCTCGAAAACGAAACAGCCCTGGGTAGAGGGACGGCTTTCAGAACGTTCTGACTA
>JAYUFP010000728.1:0-3997 GCA_043738665.1 Isosphaeraceae bacterium | reverse complement strand
GTGGGACGAACTCCGAGCCCAAGGTCAGGCCCAGCAGGGTCGCCGCCAACGTGACGGTCCCGACGAAGGCGAGGGTCGTCTTGGGGAAGCGGAGGCCGAGGTGGAGGATCGGCTGGAAAAGGCGGTGGGCCAACCTGTCGACGACCGTCTCCTTGTCCCGCGTCTTCCGGGACAACCCGAGGGAAGCCAGCGCGGGCATCAGCGTCAGCGACATGACCATCGACCCCGCCAGGGCGAAGACGACCGTCAGCGCCATCGGGCGGAACAGCTTCCCCTCGATCCCTTCCAGGGTGAGGATCGGGAGGTAGACGATCATGATGATCAGCTCGCCGAACATCGTCGGCTTGCGGACCTCGACGGCCGCCTCCCGGATGACGTCGAGCTTCGTGCGGTCGGAGCGATCGTGCGCCAGGTGTCGTACGCAGTTCTCGACCATCACGACCGAGCTATCGACCACCAGGCCGAAGTCGATGGCCCCGAGGCTCATCAGGCTGCCCGCGATCCCGACCCGCTCCATCATGGTGACGGCGAACAGCATGGACAGGGGAATCGCTGATGCGACAATCAGCCCGGCCCGGAAGTTCCCCAGGAAGGCGAACAGGACGGCGATGACGAGCACCGCGCCCTCGAACAGGTTGCGCGCGACGGTGTGAAGCACCTGGTCGACGAGGTGGGTGCGTTCGTAGACGGTGGTGATCTCGACGAGCGGGCGGCCGGCTTCGTCCTTGGGCAGGGCCTTGCGGACTTCTTCCATCGCCTTTTCCAGGGCGATCGTCACGTCGCGGGAATTCTCCCCCATGCGCATGAACGCCAGGCCCAGCACGACCTCGCCCTTGCCGTTGGCGGTCGAGCCGCCGCGGCGGATCGCGTGGCCGACGGCGACCTCGCCGACGTCCCCGATCCGGATGGGCACTCCGTCGCGGGCCGTGATCACGATCTTGGCGATCTCCTCGACCGAGCGTGCCCGGCCGACGCCCTGTATCAGGCTCGACTCGTCCGCCCGCACGACGTAGCCGCCGCCGACGTTCTTGTTGTTCTCTTCCAGGGCCTTGATCACGTCGTCGAGGGTCAGGTTGTACTTCGCGAGCTTCATGGGGTCGGCACGCGCTTCGAACTGCTTGGCCAGACCTCCCCACGGGTTGACCTCGGCCACGCCGGGGACCCGCCGGAGCCGGGGCCGGACCACCCAATCCTGGAGCGACCGCAGCTCGGCCAGGTCGTACTCCGGGCTGTTGCTGGTGATGATGTAGTGGTACACCTCTCCGAGCCCGGTGGCCACCGGCCCCATCGTGGGCCGCTCGACCCCCTCGGGCAACTGGGCCTCGCCGAGCCGCTCGTTGATCTGCAGGCGCGCGAAGTAGATGTCGGTCCCGTCCTCGAAGAGGGCCACGACCTGCGAGAGGCCGAACTTCGAGATCGAGCGGACCTCTTCCAACCCTTTAAGCCCGCCGAGGGCCTGCTCGACCGGGAAGGTAATCTGCCGCTCGACCTCCTCCGGGGCGAGTTCCGGGGCCGTGGTGTTGATCTGGACCTGCACCGGAGTGGTGTCGGGGAAAGCGTCCAGCGGCAGGAGGGTGGCGGCCCGAATCCCGAGGGCGATCAGGACGCCGCCTACCAGCAGGACGACGAAACGGTTCTTCAGGCTGAAATCGATCATTGCGTTCAACATCGCGGGGCCTCCTTCCGGCGGGGTGGTCAGTCGCAGCACCCGGCACCGATGGCGCCCTTCATGATCTCCGTCTTCAGGAGGAAGGCCCCCTTGGTGACGACCCTCTGGCCCGGCTTCAGGCCCCAGGTCACCTCGACGACGTCGTTCCGGTCGGTCGGCTTGGTGACGACGCGCTGGGCGCGGTAGACGCCCGGCTCCGGTTCCGGGAGGAACACGACGTCGGCGTTGTCCTTGCGCTGCACGGCCGCCTTGGGGACCACGGTGGCCTTGTGTTCGGAGCCGACCTGGATTTCGGACTGGCCGAACTGATTCGCTCGGAGCCTCCCGCTGGGGTTGGCCAGTTCGGCCCGGACGCGGGTCGTGCGGGTCTTGTCATTGACCTCGGTTCCCACCCACGTCACCTCCCCGACGAACGCGTGCCCGGGGCCCCCGGCGTCGGCTCCCGAGATGGTGAAACTCACCGCCTGACCGGGTGCGATGTTCGCAATGTCCGACTCGTAGACGTCGATCCAGAGCCACATCTTGGTCGTGTCGGCGACCGCGAAGAGCTGGGTCGTCGCCTGGACCGCCTCCCCTTTGACCGCGTGGCGGACGACCACGGACCCGCCGATCGGGGCGACGATCTCCAGGACGTTCTTCGTGTCATTGGCTCTGAGAATCTGGGCCAGTTGGGCGTCGTCGAAGCCCAGGTTACGGAGCTTCTGCTCGGCGTCCATCGCGCCGGCCTGCGCCTGGTTCAGGGCGGTCATCACTTCCAACTCGGCCTTGCCCGCGACCGCCCCCGACCGGCTGAGGGACTGGATGCGCTCGGCGGTAGCTCGGGCCAGCTTCACGGAGGCGTGCGACGTGAGGTATTGGGTCTTCGCGGCGCTGACCTCGGCCGAGTCCACCACCGCGAGCACCTCGCCCTGGCGGACCGCCTGACCGAGGTCCGCCCGCACTTCGCGGATATACCCGCCGACGCGGGGGCTGATCTCGGCATAGCGGTTGGCGTCGTAGGCGGTCTCGGCGTTGGCTGTCAGCTTATGGGCGTGGGTCTCTTCAGCGACCTCGACCGTTTGAATGCCGACCTGCTTGACGACCTTGGCCGAGGCGAGTCTGACCACCGGAAGCGGTTGGCGGCACACCTTGGGCTGTTCCCCGGCCGCCACGGGTCCGACCTTCCTGGGGTCCCTGGCGCATTCGGGGCACTCCGCCTCGGGCTTGTTGTGGGTGGCGCACCAGCCGTCGTCGGGCAAGGAAGCCGAGGAGATCGTGCCGCATTCGACGCAGTAGTGCTTGGGCGCCCCGTGCCCCTTGGGACACATCTCGATGTTGTACTTTTTCTCCACCTCGGGGTGGCACTTGGTGCAGACGTCCTCGGGGATGTTGCCGTGCTCCTTGCAGAGCATCAGGGACTTGGTCAACTCCTCGTGGCAGAGCGTGCAGAACTTCTCGGGGACGCCGTGCTCCTTGCAGTACAGTCCGGCGTCTTCTTTATCCTGAGCCGGCGCGGGGACACCGGCCCGCGTCCAAGCGGGGAGCCGCTGCGCCCACGTCGTGAGCCAGGCGGGCCTCGCCGCGGTCACGCCGAAGCCGATGACGACGACCGACAGTAATACGGTCGACGCGATGATGAGCGTCCGTTTCATGGGACTGTTCCTCTGCTCGAATTCCCTGGACCTTCATCGTTGCCGCGCAGGACGAAGCCCTGACGACGCGGATGCGACATGAAGAGGGTTGTCAGACGGCCCGAAGAACGGACCGTAGGTCATGGCGGGTACGCTCAAGGCGCACCGGCTCGCCCGTCAGGGAGGATCAGCAGCGGAAATTCTGGAGGAAAGCCCGGATGGTGAGGGAATCGCCCCAGCCGGCCAGGCCGGTCGGAGAGCCTTCCCGGGTGAGGTGGGCGATGGGATGAGGTGGAAGGTGATTTTTAAGTAGAGCTAATAGAGGTTGACCAATGACGTCTGAACCGGGGATTCGAAAAGCGTCTGATTGAACCGCCCCTCGGCAGAAGCAATTGTCGCCTTCCTCCGGACAGTGGTTCGGGGCTTGCGATTCACTCGCCGAGCCATCTATCGTTCTATGTTGATGAGTTCCACAACCGATCTCGGCCGCCTCGCACAGGAAAGGGCAGAGCATGACAAGAATAATCAAAAATACAGACGCGATTTTGTGCAAAGTCCGGGGCTCGCATGAGGGTCGGAAGATTAGCCAAGTATACGGCTTGACAGAGTCGAGGGACAGGCCAATACGATCGCGCTTAGCATTCTTCTCCCGTCCTTACAATAGACAGATCGTGAAAAACCGGCGGATTCTGAATAAATAATCTTCGCCGGGATCTTG
>JAYUFP010000727.1:0-11959 GCA_043738665.1 Isosphaeraceae bacterium | reverse complement strand
CAAGCCCCTCACCCCTCCCTCTCCCCGCAAAGCCGGGGGGAGGGCGATCGTCTGAGGATTTCGCGACGGCTTCACTTCAGCCCGGGTCGATGTTCACTTGGTTTCAGACGATACCAATGTCTCGCAACGCATTCGGGATGAACACAAAGCGCGGGCAAACCCGACGTTTCCCGGGCCCAGCCCCGGGCTGCGGACCGTCGCCTTTCCGAGGCTAACAACCCACCATGCCGTCACGACTTACGGCTCATCGAACGGTATTGCGGTCAACGACAAATTTCCGCTTCCCGATGTTTGATCGGCAAGCTTTGAATCATCGCGTTCAGCGCCTCGACCGTCGGTCCGGCCTTGGAAACTCCGCCGTTGGCGAAGACGCTCGAGAGGCTGAAGAGGCAGGAGGCGAGGACCACGACGATCAAGAAGCCGATGGTCGTTTGCTCACGGGACAGCCAGCGGAAGATCCATCGCCGACGGACCGGGAGCGCGTTCTCGGTCAAATCGAGAAGCTTGGCGGACAGCGTGGCGACCCCGCCGCCGTGAGCGACCGCCATTGCGGATTGCGTCGCCATGTCAATCAGTCGCAAGGGAACCACCTCGGCAAACGCCTCGTTTTTTGAGAGCGAGAGCGCGAGGAATGCCGCCGACAACGCGAGACCCCGGCGCGTCAACCGAGAACGAAGCAGCTCCCTGGCGCGGGAGAGACGGCCTTTCACCGTGCCGACGGGCCAGCCGAGCAACGTCGCGGCCTCCTCGTTCGTCCGGCCTTCCAGATAGCAAAGCACGACGGCATCCCGATACTTTTCGGGCAAACGGTTGACCTCCTCGTGGAGAACCGGCCTCAGCTCATTCCAGGCCGGGTCGTACTCCTGGCGGTCCGCCTGAGCCGACATCTGGGCGGCCTCCTTTTCTCGTGACCGGCGGTGGGCGGAGCGGGTGCGGGAACGGATTGCGATCCGGTAAGCCACTTCGTAAAGCCAACGACCCAGGAACCGACGGTCACGGATCGACGCGGCATTCCTCGCGAGCACGAGGAATGTCGCCTGGAATGCGTCGTCGGCGTCGGAAAAATCGTCCAGGACGTGCCGGCAGACGCCCAAAACCATCGGACCATGCCGGCGGACCAACTCGCGGAACGCGGACTCGTCGCCGTTGAGGAACCGCTCGAGCGGGCCTTCGTCGCCATGTTCTCGGGGATCCGTATCGAGCGAGGAACCGCGTTGGCTTGAAATTGTGGACACACTCGCCATGGCCGTCTCCCTCGACTGTGGGGTCCATCGTTACTGGAAGTGTTTCGGAACGAACGCTCGGTTACAACTTTTTTCTGAAAATGTTGCTTTGATTGCGCCCCGCGTTCCGAATTTCGCGTCGTCGATCCCTTGCGTCTATTGCGAGAAGCGGTTTTCCCCGATCCCGACCGCCAGGATCGTGGAATTGGACGTAATGATTAGAAGGATATAAGCTTATGCCGCTAGACCTTCGCCGGACCGCTTGCGGTCGGACCAAGGCTCTGCTTTTTGCCGGAAGCTTGGCCCGCCGAGCCCCCCCTTGACTCCAAAGGGGAATCTTCGAACTGTCTCGAATCCGGCGGAAAGCCGCCCGCAGTTCGCAGAGATCCCGGTCCAAGCCTCAAGGCTACAATGACTGGAACTTCTCGCTCCCGCGGCAGGGCGGTTTCATTTTCGACCTGGAGTTCTCGGGATGACCGATGGCCGATGACCGATGGTCAAGAAATGAGACCGCGCGCTTCCCCAGATCCCTGAGTCTTCCTTTGGTCATTGATCATCGGCCATCGGGCATCTCGGCCCATCGAAAACGAAAGAGCCCGGCCCGCGGCGTTCTGCAGATTGCGTGTGATCAGAATTCTGCGTATTGTCAGGACATGACGGATCCTCTGTCCGGGACTTAAAAAGCGTTTGTTCCGGACCTTTTGGGCTGATCCGGCGAGATCGCCCGCACCAGGGCTTTTGCTAAGACCGTGAACCATCCTGGGGCTCTTCCTCCATGACTCAATCCATTCGTGTGCTTCTCGTCGTCGGCGTGATGGCCGGCGGCCTCGTGCCGGTGCCCGGGGCCTCGGCCCAGGGGCCTTCCAAGGAACTGGCTAAGAAGCTGATGGCCTTGCCCCCCAGACCCCAGCGTCCCCCGCTTTCGCCGAGCAAGCTGCCGCTCGAATTCATCAAAGGGGAGCGGATCGCGTTCGTCGGGAACTCGTTCGCCGAGCGGATGAACCTCTTCGGGTACTTCGAATCGCTCCTTCACACCCGGTTCGCGGACAAGGAACTGGTGATCCGCAACTTCGCAAGGCCCGCCGACGAAGTGGCGATCCGCCAGCGGTCGTCCGATTACACGGCCCTCGACGACCCGATCGCGGCGTTCGGTGCCGACACCTATTTCTGCTTCTTCGGCTTCAACGAATCGTACGCGGGGGCTGCGGGTATCGATGCCTTCAAGGCCGACTACCTCAAGTTCCTCGAAACCTTCGCCAAGCAATACCCGCGAGATGACACCAAGGCGCCGCCCCGGTTCGTGATCGTGTCGCCGACCGCCTTCGAGCCGACCGGCGACCCGAACCTGCCCGACGGCACCGCGGAGAACGAGCGGATCAAGCTTTACGCCAAGGCCTCGGCCGAAGTGGCGGCGAAGCAGGGGGTCGCGTTCATCGACGTTTTCGACAAGTCCTTCGCCTTGATGACCGCCGAACCCGGCATGCAGTTGACGATCAACGGCTGCCACCTCAACGAGCGCGGCGACCGCGAAGTGGCCCGACTGCTCGACGAGACGATGTTCAACGTGCCGTCGTCGGCCAGCGTCGGGAGCGCCCCGTTCGAGAAGCTCCGCGCCGCGGTCAACGACAAGTCCTGGGTCCATCTGCAAGACTACCGGATGCTCAACGGCTGGTACGTCTACGGCGGGCGTCGCACGTTCGATACCGAGACGTTCCCGCGTGAATACATGAAGATCCGCAAGATGGCGGAGGCCCGCGACCATTACGTCTGGAACATCGTCCAGGGCAAACCCGTGCCCGAGAAGCCCGACGATTCGGCGACCGGCGATCTGATCGTCCCGAAGACCCGCTTCGGTGAGCCCCGCCAGAAATACTCCGAAGCCGAGACGCTGCGCTACCTGACGCCCGACGAACTGGTGAAGGCGACGACCGTTCCCCCCGGCTTCGCGCTCCAGCCGTTCGCCGACGAGACCATGTTCCCCGAGCTGGCCAAGCCCGTTCAGTTGAACTTCGATAACAAGGGACGGCTCTGGGTCTCCTGCATGCCGACGTACCCCCAGTGGAAGCCCGGCGACCCCAAGCCCAACGACCGGCTCCTGATCCTGGAAGACACTGATCACGACGGCAAGGCCGACAAGTGTAAGGTGTTTTATGACAAATTGCACTGCCCCGGCGGCTTCGAATTCTGGAACGGCGGCGTGCTGGTGATCGACCAGCCCCGGATGCTCTGGCTGAAGGACACCGACGGCGACGACAAGGCCGACGTGGTCGTCCACCTGATGGACGGCTGGGCCACCGACGACACGCACCACACCTGCAACGCCTTCGAGTGGAGCCACGGCGGCAAGCTCCACATGCTCGAAGGCATCGCCACCAGCACCACGCTGGAAACCCCCTGGGGGCCGCACCGGAGCCAGGGGCAGGGCGGGGCCTACGTGATGGACCCGCGTTCGCTGAAGATTCGCCAGTTCGCGTTGCCTGGTCAATACAACATGTGGTGCTACGTCTTCAACGGCTGGGGGCAAGGCATCGCCGGCGACGGCACGACGGCGAATCAGGCGTGGGATACACCTCTCTCGGGTGCCCAGTTCCGCGGCAGGACGGGTTTGAACATGATCTTCAATAATGAAGGCATGAGGCCCGCGCTGGGAAGTGAGTTCCTGATTTCCCGCCAGTTCCCGGACGACGTCCAGGGCCAGTTCACCTACGCCTGCGTGATCAACATGAACGGGATGCCCCGGTTCAAGATCAATGACGACGGCGGGGGATACCACGGCGCCCGCATGAAGAACGCCGACGGCTCCCCCGACGACCTGATCCGCTCGACGGACCGGCATTTCCGCCCCGGCGACCCCCAGATCGGTCCCGACGGGGCGTTGTGGTTCCTCGACTGGGCCAACGCCTTGATCGGCCACATGCAGTACAGCCAGCGCGACCCGAACCGCGACCACACTCGCGGGAGAATCTACCGGCTCGTCTACCCGGAAAAGCCCCTCTTGAAGCCGGTCACCCAGTTCGGCAAGTCGGTTCCCGATCTTCTCGAACAGTTCCGCGAATACGAGTGGCGGACCCGCTACCGGGCGCGCCGGGAGCTCGCCGATCGGCCGAGCGACGAGGTCGCCGCGGCGGTCAAGTCATGGGTCGCGAAGCTCGATCCGAAGGACGCCGATTACGAACGGCTTCGCTGCGAGGCGCTCTGGGTCCTCGAATCGCATCACAAGCTCGACGCGGAACTTCTGACCCGCGTGGCGAAAGAGTCGCCCGCCTTCGAGGCGAGGGCGGCGGCGGTCCACGTCATCGCCGACGAGCGAGAGAGTCTTCCCAAGGCACTCGACCTGTTGCTCGCCGCCGCGAAAGACGCCCACCCCCGCGTCCGCACCGAGGCGGCCCGAGGTTTGAGCTATTTCGCCGACCTCAAGGCGTCGCAGGCGTTGCTGGCCATGACGCTGGCCCCCGCCGACTACTGGACCGACTACACGATCCAGCAGGCGCTCGGTGCCAATGAGAGCGTCTGGCGCGGCGACTACATCAAGGGGACCCTGAAGGCCACGGGTCCTCGCGCGACGAAGATGGTGTCGCAGTTGATGTCGGCCTCGAAGGCGGGTGCGACGGCCTTGCCGTTCCTGCAATCGCTCTTGAGCCAGGAGCCCAAGCCCGAAGAAGAGCGGAACAAGGCGATGACGGGGCTCGCCGACCTGAAGGGCGACACCAACCGCGGACGCGAGGTTTTCGTGCGAAGTTGCACGGCCTGCCACCGCGTCGGTAATGGCGAGGGGCGTGACTACGGCCCGAACCTCGCGGGAGTCGCCAAGCGGATGTCGAAGGTCAAGATCATCCAGTCCGTGATCGACCCCAACGCCGACGTCGACCCGAAGTACCGCACGACCGTCCTGGTAACGACCGACGGCGCGATCGTGGCGGGGTTGCTGGTCAGTGAAAACGACAAGGAACTCGAAATCTTCGACGGCAAGGCGAGCCGAAAGATCCCTCTCAAGGACATCGAAGAGCGGGCCTTGCGGAATCAGAGCAGCATGCCCGAGGGTGCCGCGACGAGCATGGCCCCTTCGGAATTCGTCGACCTGCTGGAGTACCTCGGGTCACAGACTCAGGACGTCAAGCCGGCGGCGAAATAGGCCGGGAGCATTGCAAAGTCCGTCGTTCTCCCCCAGGGAGTAGATGGCCGAAGGCCGGATGAGGGTTCCCGGACTTTGCGGATCGCGAGGAGACCCTCATCCGCCGCTTCGCGGCACCTTCTCCCGGGGGGAGAAGGGTTAATGGCGGACTTTGCAAACCTCCCGCGAAATAAATCTGGGCGCTTCCGGTGTTCCAGGCGGTTGACCGCCGTAATGGCCGATGACCAATGGCCGATGGACGATTTAGTTGGTTTTATCGGCCATTGGACATCGGTAATCGATCATTTTCGGTTCAGATCACCCAGCCGCCCGGATCACCGGAAGAGCCTAAGTCTATTGCCTTGATCCCATGGGACGTCGACCGGCAGGGTCTTAACTCGCTCCCACGGTGACCGCGGGAGCGAGTCTGATGTCGGAAGGGGCGTCATGACCAGGTTCACGCCTCGCCTCACTCCACCGTCATCTGCCATCGGTACTCAAAAAATTCTCCGACACACAGTTTAAGTCCACCGACGAATTCGGTTAAGGTTTTTTCGCACGAGGCGGGCTCCGCCGTTGGACGTCGGTTTCCCCCGGCCCGCATTTTATCCTTGATTCAGGTTCCCGAACGAAAGGTGTCTCAATGCGCAAGTGGATGTCCTTCGGCGCGACGCTTCTGTTCACGATCGCGAGCGTGACCGGCGTCGCCTGGCCGCGGACGACTCCGAGACGATCAAGAATGTCATGAAGGTGGCGATGAAAGGCGCTCTTGCCAAGACGGTCTACACTGGCAAGGCGACGGCGAAACAGAAGGAAGAGCTTCTCGAACTCTTCAAGGATCTCGCCAAGGCCAAGCCCCCCAAAGGCACTGAGAAAGACTGGAAGAAGAAGACCGGCGCATTGGTCGACGCCGCCCGGGACCAAGTGGACGGGAAGTCCGGAGCGGAACCCCAAATCAAGAAGGCCGCCAATTGCAAGGCCTGCCACGACGCCCACAGGGGCAAGGGGCAAGTGAGCCGACTCTAATCGATCAGGGCTCGGGGCGGCGAACCGTTTGAGGTCGCCTCCCCGGGTCCATTTGCGTTTCATCAAAGAGAGAATCCCGCCCCCGGTCTCGATTCCGAGATTGCCGGTTGCCTCCAAAGCCCGAATCATTCCTAATGGGCGTCGGCGAGGCGCGAACAACCTGTCGCGGGGGTTACCAGGGTCGGGGCGGCCCCCAATCGACCGCAACAGGCGCGGGAGGGACTGTCGTGTCGAAACGTTCGGGCGCGGAGATCGGGTCGGGGGTCGGCTCCGAAAGGGAGTCGCGGCGCGGCAACGGCGTGCCTGCGGACAGCCCTTCGGTTGCATGGCCCGACCTGATCGCCGTCTGCGACCGAAACGGCTCGATCCTCTCCCTCGACCCCGAAGTCGCAAAAATCTGGGGGGCGAAGGTCGACGAACCCGCCGAACTCGTCGGCCTTCGTTGGGAATCTCTCGGAATCCCTCTGGAGATCGTCAAGGCCCTCAATCGGCAGGTCGGCC
Organism: Isosphaeraceae bacterium; assembly: GCA_043738665.1. Lineage (GTDB taxonomy): Bacteria > Planctomycetota > Planctomycetia > Isosphaerales > Isosphaeraceae > JAYUFP01. Next base: position 5,098 of record JAYUFP010000727.1, on the reverse strand, counting down.
CGACGATCTCCTCGGGGAAAACGGCCACCGAGGACGTCCGGATCGCTCCGGAGAATACATGCGCCTGCCGGGTCATCGAGTGCTCCATGGTCCCCATTCCGGGCTCGACGGAAGGCCGCCCATGCGGTGACGCGGCAGTCTTCGTGACTCTACGCGACGTCACTCAGATCCGACTTGCCGAGGAATCTCTGCGGGAAAGCGAGCGGGCTTATCGCCTTCTCGCCGCGAATTCCACCGACATGATCTCGCGCCACGACCCGGTGAACGGCAATTACCTTTACGCCTCCCCCGCCTGCCGCTCACTCCTGGGGTTTGAGCCCGAAGAACTCGTCGGGCGTTCCGCGTACGAGCTGATCCACCCCGAAGACGCCGCCGAAGTCCACCGCGTACACACGCTGATGCTGGCGGAGTCCGGCACGTACACCGTCACCATGCGGGGACTCCGCAAGGACGGATCCTTCGTCTGGATCGAGACCACCACCCATTCGCTCCGCGACCCGCGAACGAACGCGGTGCTGGAAATTCAGTGCTCCACCAGGGACGTGACCGCGCGGCACCTGGCCGAGCAAGAGCTGCGTGAGAACCGCGCGCTGTTGCAAGCCGTGCTCGATAACAGCCCCGCCGTCGTTTACATCAAAGACATCAAGGGTCGCTACCTGCTCGTCAATCGCCGCTTCGAGCAGCTTTTCAAGCGCGAGCGTCACGAGTTGGTCGGCCACGATGACTCGCAGCTCTTCCCTCCCGAGATCGCCTCGGCGTTCCGCGCCAACGACCGCATGGTGATCGAGGGGAAGCGGGCGATCGAATTAGAGGAAATCGCCCCGCACGAGGACGGGCCGCACGTCTACGTCTCGGTGAAGTTTCCGCTCTTCGACCACGAGGGCAACGCCTTCGCGGCCTGCGGGATCTCCACCGACATCACCCCCCGCCAGCGCGCCGAGGCCGCGCTCCGCGAACAGTCGGAGATGCTTCAGAAGATCCTCGCCACGATGGCCGAAGCCGTGATCGTTGCCGACGAATCGTCCCGTTTCGTCCTCTTCAATCCGGCCGCCCAACGAATGTTCGGACTCGGCCCGACCGATACCAGGCCCGAGGAGTGGCCTGACGCCTACGGCCTGTTCCTTCCCGACGTGACGACCCGCTTCCCCGCCGAGGATCTCCCGTTAGTTCGTGCCGTGCGGGGCGAATCGTTGAACGACGTCGAGATGTACGTCCGACACGCGCGCAAGCCCGAAGGCGCGTTCGTCCTGATCAACGGGCGACCCCTGCGAGACGAAGCCGGCCGCCCTCGCGGCGGCGTGATCGTCTGCCGTGACATCACCGAACGGAAGTCGGTGCTCGAACGCCTGACCTTGCAGAACCTCCGCCTTCAGGAAGCCGCCGAGAGCGAGCGCCAGGCCCATGAGGCCCTCAAGCACGCCGAGGTTTCGCTGATCCAGGCCGAGAAGCTCACCGCCCTGGGGCAGATGGTCGCGGGAGTGGCGCACGAGATCAACAACCCGCTCTCGTTCGTCGTCAACAACATGGCGGTCCTTCAGCGCGACGCCGCGCCGCTCCGGAAGCTGATGGGGCTCTACCAGGAGTGCAACTCCGTCCTCGCGACCCAATCGCCGGAGGTTTTCGGCAAGATCCGCGACCTGGAAGAAGAGGCCGACGTCACGTACACCCTGGAAAATCTCGAACGCATCACGTCACGCTCCCGGGAGGGCCTCCGCCGAATCCAGCAGATCGTCAAGGACCTCCGCGAGTTCGCCAGGCTCGACGACGGCGACCTTCAGGCCGTGGATCTCAACGCGGGCGTCGCCTCGACCGTGAACATCATTCACGGCCGCGCGGCCAAGCTCGGCGTCGAGCTCCGGATCGACCTCAATCCGCTCCCCGCGGTGACGTGCTACCCCGGCAAGATCAATCAGGTGGTGATGAACTTACTCGCCAACGCGATCGACGCCACCGAGCGCGGCGGCCGCGTGACCGTGAGGACCGAGACCGCCGAGAGCCGAGAAGACGACGACGAACCCGGGCCGCCGGGAGTCCGGATCATCGTCTCCGACACGGGGTACGGAATCCCCGCCTCGATCCTTGAAAAGATCTTCGACCCGTTCTTCACCACCAAACCGATCGGCCAGGGGACCGGCCTGGGCCTCTCGATCAGCTATGGAATCGTCAAGGCCCACGGCGGCAAGATTCGGGTCAAGTCGACTCCCGGACGAGGCACCATTTTCACCGTCCGGCTCCCCTTGACGCCCCAGGTGCCGGCGATTCCGGGGCCTTGAGCGAATCTCGCGACCGCTTTTTGCTTAATCGCACCTTGACTTTTTATTACATCGCGGTAATAAATTGAGACCGCTGGAAGGCGACTTCGAACGGACGATTTTTGTATTGACGATTGTGCGATTGTTTTTCGTCGGTGTCGTGGAAAATGGTATTTCTCATGGATATAACAGAATCCAGCAACGGTAAGAACGAATTACCGTCAAAGGCCAAACGGTTCGAGGAGTTTCTTCGAAGACTCGAGGCGGCACCACCGGCCTCTGATTTTGACGAAGCGTATCGACAAATTAATGATCTTCTCAACTCCGTCGAAAATGAAATGACTTCAATTCCTTTCGCTCCGGAAAATTGGAGGACCGACGGCCGAATGTATCCTCCTCAGCCGGACAATTTGCGATCGGTTCCGGGCCGGGATGACTTGAAACGCTTTCGAAGTCGCGCGCATAGGACGGTGATCGGAGAAAACGGGGCTATTGAGATTTGTGACCTGTCCGGCGGAAAAGTTCTCTCTAAACCTGGAGCCGACGGACGGACGGTTTGAGGAAGGCGTGAACAATGAACGACATCGAAAAAATTCGCGATGACTTGATCGGGCGATTCCCAGATCTCGTCGTGGAAATCGACGAGCCCGACAACAAACGTGGTCCCTGGTTCCTGGACGTTCAACGCGGCAACGACGCTTTGCCGCTCGTCGTCGAGTGGCGACCTGATCGGGGTTTCGGCGTTTCGACGGCGGAAGCCGGCGATTACGGCTCCGGGCCGGACGAGGTCTACACCGACACGAAGGCCGCGTATGACCGTGTCGTCCGGCTCATCCTTTCGGGGGGACGGACCGAACCTCCCGAAGCCGTCAGGCTGGCCGAACTCCGTCAGATTCGCGGATTATCCCAAACGGAACTGGCTGGCCGGGCGGGCGTCGGACAGGCCAACATCTCGCGGATCGAAGGCCGCGACGACATCCTGGTCAGCACCCTGGCGCGGGTCGTCCACGCGATGGGTGCCACGTTGTCGATCCGCGCTCGATTTCCCGACGGAGTCGAGAGGGAACTTGATCTGGAATCGAACCCGAAGCGCGAGTGAAATCACCCAAGACGGAATCGGCGTTCCATGCCAAACCTTTCACTCATTCTCGCCGCGGCTTCGGCCCTCTTCTCCACAGGCCCGGTGATTCCGGCTCACCCCTTCGCCATCAAAGTCATCGACGAACAGACCGGCCGAGGAGTCCCGCTTGTCGAGTTGAAGACCGTCAACGACATCACCTATGTCACCGATAGCGCGGGGTCGGCCGCGATCGATGAGCCGGGACTCATGGGCCTTTCGGTTTTCTTTCATGTGAAAAGTCACGGATACGAGTTCCCGAAAGACGGCTTCGGAATCCGCGGCAAGGCGTTGACGCTGACCGAAGGGGGCTCCGCAACGCTCAAGGTCCGCCGCTTGAATGTCGCCGAACGGCTTTATCGGATGACAGGCGCGGGGATTTATCGCGACTCGGTCCTGCTCGGCCGGGCGGTTCCGATCAAGTCGCCGGTGCTGAATGCGCAAGTGTTCGGGTCCGACAGCGTGCTCATGATCCCTTACCGCGGCAAGTTGCACTGGTTTTGGGGTGACACCAACCGGCCGGGCTATCCCCTCGGTAATTTCCACACGCCGGGGGCAACGAGCCTGCCACCGGGGCAGGGGGGGCTCGACCCGGAAGTCGGGGTGGATTTGACTTACTACGTCGATGAAACCGGATTCGCCAAGGGGACCGCGAAACTACCTGGAGAAGGTCCGACCTGGCTCTTCGGGTTGGCTGCGTTTCGCGACGCTTCTGATCAGGAACGGCTCGTCGCCACGTATTCCAAGGTCCGGCCGCCGATGGAAATTTACGAGCGTGGGCTCGTGGTCTGGAACCCCGAAAAGGCCGTTTTCGACAAAGTCGCTACGTTCGCTTTGAAATCCCCGGTTCAAACGAGCGGTCATACGTTTCACCATGAAGACGACGGGGTGGATTACCTTTACTACGCCACGCCGTTTCCGATCACCCGCGTTCGGTCACGGATGACCGACCTTTGCGACGTCACGAAGTATGAGACCTTCACCTGTTTGAAGCCGGGGTCAAGCCTCGATCATCCCGAGATCGACCTCGGCACCGACGGCCGTCCGCGATACTCGTGGGAGGCGAACACGCCGGCCGTCGGACCTTCCGAACAAGCGAAACTCGTGAAGTCGGGGGCCTTGAAGGAAGCCGACGCCCTCTTCGCCCTTCGCGACGTCGATACCGGGAAGCCCGTCCTCGCCCACAACGGCTCGACTTACTGGAATGAGTACCGGAAGCGCTGGATCGCGATCTTTTGCGAGTCGTTCGGCACGTCGATGCTGGGAGAAACCTGGTACGCCGAAGCCGACACACCGGTCGGCCCTTGGGTCTACGCCCGTAAGATCGTCACGCACGACAAGTACAGCTTCTACAACCCCAAACATCACCCCCCGTTCGACAAGGACGGCGGCAGGTTGATCTTCTTCGAAGGCACGTACACCGTCTCGTTCTCGGGAAACCCGCACCCGACGCCGCGTTACGAGTACAATCAGGTCATGTACAAGCTTGACCTCGCCGACTCTCGGATGAATCTGCCCGTGGCAGTTTACGAGACCGGCGGAATCTATGCGACCGGTCGGGACGCCGCGAAACGGGCGAACGGCGCACCCCCGGCGTTCTTCGCGCTCGAACGCCCCGGCGTGGGGACTGTTCCGGTCTGGTCGACGGCTGAGGGGCTTCGAGAAGCGACCGGAAATAAAGCCGCGAAGCCGACGTTTTATGCGATCTCAGCCGACATGAAATCACCGC
>JAYUFP010000726.1:0-4009 GCA_043738665.1 Isosphaeraceae bacterium | reverse complement strand
GATGACGGATGGCTGATGACGGATCGGAAAGAGCGAATGCGGCGTTTTCCCGTCGGTTTTCTCGCATCGGTCATCGGCCATTGGTCATCCGCCATCGTTTTTCTCCGGGAAACTTCCCGGACAGACTCTCAGCGTTTTCATCTGAGGAGCGTCCGAGCGCCATTACGCCAGGACCGGGAATTTCACCGACCGTCCGTGACGCTGAGATCGATAAATCGCCGTGAACATCGCGACCACCGTTCGGCCATCTTCCCCGGTCACCGCGGGCTTTCGGCCTTCAAGTATCGATTTCAAAAACTCGTCGATTTGAAGAACGTGATAATGAGTCGTGGCGTCGACCCGGGAGAAGCGATCGCGGTCCACGTCGCGGAACGTCGTAAGCCTTGATTCTTCCCCGGGGATGTTCCAGAGATCGTTCAAGGGCGGCTCGGCGATTCCGGAAACTCCCGCGATGAACGACGCCCCCCGGTCGGTTTCCACGCCTACCGACGTCCCGTTCGACCCGTGAACATGCACATGCGTGAATAGACCGGGCTTCTGCGACAGGCTCGCGACGATCGAGCCGAGCCCTCCCGACTTGAAGCGGACGACGGCGACGGCGGAGTCCTCGACCTCCACCGAAGGGTGGTTGATGTTCGCCCAGGCGCCGCTGATCTCGTCGATCGCTCCCATGAACCACTGGAGCAGGTCAAGCTGGTGCGGGGCCTGGTTCACAAGCACTCCGCCCCCTTCGGTGGCCCAGCGGCCTCGCCAGGGGTCGGACTCGTAATACTCGGGATCGCGCCAGTTGAACATGCCGACGACCCCCAGCGCCGGCTTGCCGATTTTTCCGGCGTCGATCGCCGCCTTGACTCGTGCGACCGGCTCGAACCAACGGCGCTGGCTGACGACGCTGAGCGAGGCGCCCGAGCCTTTCGCCGCGGCGAGCATGCGATCGCAATCGGCCAGTGTCGCCGCCATCGGCTTCTCGACCAGGACATGGACGCCCGCGTTCAGCGCCAGCATCGCGGGGCCGGCGTGGAGCGGGTGCGGCGTGCAGACGCAGACGGCCTCGGGTTTAGCCGTTTCGAGCATCTCGGCAACGTTAATGAACGGCTCGCCGCCGTACTCCTCGACAAAGCGATCCGCACGTTGCTGGAACTCATCGCAGACCGCCACGAGTTGCGAATTCGGGAGCGTCGCCAGGGCACCGGCGTGGATCCGGCCGACCTTCCCGCAGCCGATCAGCGCGGTGCGAATTCTTCGCGGCATCATGGCGTCACTCCGGGAAATATTTCGCCGTCATCCGCCGTAAAAATGCGAGTGACTCGGCCATCTCCTCCATGCCGTTCATCCCGTCCTCGATGCTTACCCAGCCGCGATAATTGTGCGCGGCGAGGATGCGAAAAATCGCGTCGTAATCGTTGAGGCCTTGGCCCGTGACACCGTGCTTGAGGTTGGGCGAGTACCCGAGCGTCCCATCGGTGCCGCGGAGTTCGTCGAGGGTCGTCCCTTCGGCAAGGAAGCGGTCGCTTGCGTGCAGACTCACGACCCGATCGGCGACGGCTTCGAGCAGGGCGATCGGGTCGTCACCCGCGACGATCGCGTTCGAGGGGTCGTACTGGACTCCAAAATGGGTCCGGTCGGAGATCGCGTTCAAAAGTTCGAGGAACACGTCCTGCTTCTGCGCGAACTCGGGGTAGGCCCAGAAGCCGTCCTTGTAATGGTTTTCGAGCCCGAGGATGATGTTCTCTTCATGGGCGACGGGTAACACCTTCTCGATGCACTCGACGACCCACGCCAGGCCTTGCTCGCGGTTGATTTCGGGATAGCGCTGACCGGAGAGGACGCGGCAAACGGCGCCTTCGCCGCCGAGCCGCTTGGTCACGCGGACCATCGCGACTTCGCGGTCGATGGCGCGTTTTCTGGCGTCGGCGTCGGGGTTGGTGAAGTCGGGCGAGCAGCAGAGCATCGGCACGGCAAACCCTGCCCCGCGGATGGCGTCGCCGACGCTGTCGATGTAGGCGTCGTCGAGCGACGTGAAGAAGCCGTCGTACATTTCAAGTCCGTCGGCGTCGAGAGTCTTGGCCATTTCGATCCAGTCGAACACCGACATGCTCCTCGCGCCGGCGATCTCGTCGAGGTAACACTTGGGGAAGGCCGAGATCTTCAGGGGCACGAGTGGATCTCCCAGAGGCCGGGTCTTGCGGGACACATGACCAATGGCACAACGCCCGATCGGGGACCGCTTTTTTGGTCATGGGCCATCGTCCCATCGCCCATTCCAGAATTGGACGCGTCCGCAAGTCTACCGCCCTCCCGGGTTGATCTCCAGATCCCGCCGCTCCCTCGTGCTATGCTGTCGGCTCGATCGATCGACCGAAACCGGAGACGCCCCGTGGCCCAACCTTCTCGCATCGCCTCGCTCGACCAGTTCCGGGGCTACACCGTCGTCGGCATGCTCGCCGTGAATTTCCTGAACGGGTACAAGGCGTGGCCTTCGATCCTAGCGCACCATAACACGTATTGCAGCTACTCCGACACGATCATGCCGCAGTTCTTCTTCGCGGTCGGGTTCGCGTTCCGCCTGACGTTTTTGCGACGAGTCGAGGCTGTCGGCGCGTTCTCTGCAACCACGACGGCGATTCGGAGGAACCTCGGCCTGATCCTGGTGGGGTTCGTGGTCTACCACCTTGATGGTGGGGTCAAATCGTGGGAACAGCTTCAAAACCTGGGGATTCAAGGCTTCTTCGCGACCGCGTTCAAGCGCGAGCTATTCCAGACGCTCGTCCACATCGCCCTGGCCTCAATCTGGGTCTTGCCGGTGATCGCGTCGAGGCCGATGGTCCGCGCGACGTATCTCGTCGGCTCGGCGGCGCTTCATTTCGGACTCTCGCGATGGTTTTACTTCGAGTACGCGCAAACGCTGCCGGTTATCGACGGCGGGCCGCTGGGGTTCATGACGTGGTCATTGCCGTTGCTCGTGGGGTCACTCGCTTACGACGTCGTTCGCGAACATGGATCGTCCGGGCGGACGTTTGCGATCTTGGCCGTTGCGTCACTTGTCTTAATGACAATCGGCGCGACCTTGGCGATCGCGAACGGGGCTCCGATCCTTTACGACACGAAGGTTCCCGTGACGATCTGGTCGATGTCGCAGAGGACCGGGAGCGTCACCTATCTGTCGTTCGTCTCGGGGGTCTGCCTCGCGGTTTACGGCGTGTTCGTGCTGTTTACGGACCGATTCGGCTTGACCCCGGGCGTCTTCCGGACCTTCGGCACGAACGCCCTTTTAGCCTATATCCTGCACTCGATGGTGGGCTCGGCCGTGAAGCCGTGGTTGCCGAAGGATTCGCCGGGGTGGTATCTGGCGGCGGGGTTCGCGGTTTATCTCGGGATCAATTATCTGTTCATTCGAAGCCTGGAGAAGAACGGACTGTTCCTGAAGCTTTGAGGCCGGCGAACCGTTGCGGTTTCATCGGGTCGGGTATGCCGATGATCTTCGCGTCATTGATACCGCGATTTGATGCGGCGACGAGCAAGATTTGCCCCGGCGAGGAACAAAAAACATGGGATTGTCACCCAAATCCATGAAAAGAACCACTCAGCCGTGGTTTGGCGAATCAACATGCGACCAGTCCAACCCGGAGAGGCAAGCAGTTTCTGATAGTCGATGATTGTTGGGGCAAGGGGCGGATCGATGACCTGAACAACCTTGCCGGTCGTACCGACGGGTCTCATCACGACGAAATGGCCTTCACCGGCGGTATGGAGAAAGGCGATCGCGGGCTGGGCAAGGGGTAGATCGCTCTTGTCGAGCCGAACTCCGTTAAGGCGTAGTCCGAATTGGGAAGCCGCTGTTTTCAACTCGGCAAGCGAATAGCCCACGTCATGACGGCGCGGCAACGCGTGTTTGACTTGGTCGAGAGCGACTTGACGCCCCGCCAGCCTTAATAGCAGAACCAGTGTATTTGGGCCGCAGTCAAGAGGATGGGGGTCGACCTCGTCGGCCCGGAGTGTCGAACTGACG
>JAYUFP010000725.1:0-4014 GCA_043738665.1 Isosphaeraceae bacterium | reverse complement strand
GAGTCGAGCGCGACGACCATCTGTTTGAAGTTTACGAGGCCGCGTAAAGATCATGACGAGGCTCCTCCTGGAGAGGGTCGGATCCGCATGATGATTGGCAGAGAATGAGAATCGGAAACACCCGGACGAACGGAAGGACGTCCGAAGTTCGTCGAAAAGCAATAATCCTTAAACTATCTGGGCCGATCTTGTCTAAAGCAACCGAAATCTAGACATTCAATGGTTTTTTCGACTCGCAAACGGTCTCGCAAGCGTCGCTGTATTTCATCGAACGACTTGTGTTATTCTTCCGACGGGCAAGGTGCAACCATTTCAGGATTCGTCAAACCTTCTGACTTGTCGACTAAGACGAGCGAATTCTTCGGATCTCGAATGCGTGTCGGAAAAAATCAAAACCTTGTTGACCAGGCCTGCGGCAATCGGTCAGAATGGCGATTGTTTTTGTGTCAAGTTTCTGCGGTCAGGGATCAGGACTTCGATCTTTTTCTTCCGGAAGGTGGCGATGATGGAAGGTTCCCACGGCTCCTGCGGAGGCAGTCGGCGTCGTTTTCTCAAGACTACCGCGACGGCGGGCGCGGCGATCGCGTCGGCCGACCGGCTCTTGATGGCTGCGCCGGCGACTGACCCCGCCGTTCCGCTCGTCACGCTGGGGAAGACCGGTCAGAAAGTGACCAAGCTCGGCATGGGCACGAGCTGGGCTCTCGACCAGAGCTTCGTCCAGGCCGCGTTCATGTCAGGCGTCCGCTACGTCGACACCTCGGAATCGTACGAGAACACGAAGGCGGAGAAGGTGCTCGGCGAGGTCATCGAACGCACCAAGATGCGTAAGGATCTCTACCTCGTCACCAAGAACGCCGGCTACCGCAAGGCCGGGGGCGCGGCGGTCTTTGAACAGCACCTCAACGCAAGCCTGGAACGTCTGCGAACCGACTACGTGGATTGCTATTACATCCACGGCATCAGCGGCAACCAGATCGCCATGCTCAACGACCCGAGCGTGAAGGCCGCCTTCGAAGCCTTGAAGAAGGCCGGAAAGATCCGCTTCTGCGGCCTGAGCTGCCACGACGCAATGTTGCCTGAAGTGCTCGAAGCCGTGGCGAAGGCCGGCTGGCTCGACCAGGTGATGATCAAGTACAACTTCCGGGACGTGGGAGGCAAGGACCGTTACGACGAGCTTAACCGCGCGATCGATAACTGCGCGAAGGCGAACGTCGGACTCGTCGCGATGAAGACGCAGGGCGGGGCGGTGAACTTCCCCGACAAGATGAAAGCCCTGGCCGAGAAGGGCTTCAAGAAGGAAGTCGCCGCGATCAAGTCCGTCTGGATGGACCAGCGGATGCAGGTCGTGGTCAGCGAGATGACAACAAGGAGCGACCTCCGCGAGAACATCGCCGCGAGCAAAGACCCGATCACGCAGAAGGAAGCCCGGCTGCTCGAAGAGCACCGCAAGGCGACCGAGCATTTGTATTGCCACGGCTGCGGCCACCTCTGCGAGAGCGCCGCCAAGGGACTCCCGGTCGCGACCGTTCTGCGCTATTACCGCTATTACGAAGCCTACGGCAAGCGCGAACAGGCGCGGGCTTTGTACCGCGAACTGCCCGTGATCTCGCGTCAGATTATTGACGCGAACCTTGTGGCAGCCGAGGCTGCGTGCCCGCACGGGCTGCCGGTCGCCGAACTCATCAAGCAGGCGGATCGACGCTTGTCTTGATGAACTTGACTGTCCAATGATCGATGGTTAATGAGCGAGAGGGGCAAAAGAAGCCCGTTCGGTCATTGATCATCGGTCATTCTTCATCTTCATCGCCTGTCCGACCTTCCGGAGCCGGGGTCTGCGGCATCTCGGGTCCGGGGATCGCGTAGGCCCCATCGATCCATCGGCCGAGATCGACGAGCTTGCAACGGTCGTTGCAGAACGGGAAGGTCGGCAAGTCGTCGAGCTTGGCGATCGCGTAGGATTTTCCGCAGATTGGGCAGCGCCCCTTGATCATGTCGATGGCCCGGTGGAAGGAGTCGACGGCTTGGTTGATTCGCTCTTGGCCGGGGTCGAAGACGAAGGCGAAGACGAAGACGATGAAGATAAGGACGAATCGCTCGCCTTCGAATCGGCCGCCTTCGATTCGCTCGGCTTATCGGCCGCGGCGCTCTTTTTGTAGGAGTCGCTACGGTAGTCGGTCTGGTAGAAGCCCGAGCCCTTGAAGAGGATCGCAGCCCCGGCGCCGATCTTGCGGCGGAGGGTTGCGGCGTGGCATTCGGGGCAGACCGTTTGCGGGTCGGCCTTGATCGACTCGAACGCCTCGAACTCGTGTTTGCAGGAATCGCAGATATAGTCGTATGTCGGCATGACGGGAATACTCCGATTGAGGGCCGTTGATGGTTGTCGCTCTGCCCGGTCCAGGTCAGACAGCGGCCGGCTTGACCGAGACGGCGACTTTCGACGGCCGGAGCACCCGGTCGTGGATCTTGAACCCCCGGCTCATCTCGTTCACCACCGTTCCTTCGGGATGATAAGCATCGGGTTGCTGCATGATCGCTTCGTGCTGGTTCGGGTCGAAGGGCTGACCGAGGGCTTCGATCGGCACGATCCCGTGCTTCGAGAGAGTCGCGAGCAATTGTTTGTGGACCATCAAGACGCCGTCGGCGATCCCGGCCGCGGCGTTCGTCTTGAGGGCATCGGCCGCGCGCTCGAGGTTGTCGATCGCGTCGAGCATGTCGCGCCCGAGCGAGCCGACGGCGTAAACACGGTCGGAATCGGCCTGGGTCTTCGAGCGCTTCTGGTAATTGGCGAACTCCGCGCGGCTGCGCTGGAGCTGGTCAAGATATTCGTCGCGCTGCTTGATGGCTTCGGCCAGTTCTTCGTTGGCGTTCACGTTCGCGGCCTCACCGAGGTTCATCGCCGGGTCGGGGGTGTTACCGTCGTTCGTCCGGGCGTTGTCGTTCTGGGGGGATTGTGGGTTCACGGTATTCATGGGTCCGGCTCCTGTCCGAAAAGAAATGGGGGGGAGGAATCACCTCATAGGGGCGAATCATCCGCATCCGGGTCGATTCGATTCGGGTCAGGTCTTGCGTCTCATTGGGTGTTGGGAGAGATCAGGAAACGTCGATGCTGTCGGCGTCTTCCTCGGTGAAGTAATCGCGAAGTTTCTCGAAGAAACTTTTCCGCCTGGGGCTGACGTCGTCGTGTTCGATCTGCGCGAGTTCGCGGAGTAATTCTTCCTGTCTTGCCGAGAGCTTCTTGGGCGTTTCGACCACGACCTCGACGAGTTCATCGCCGCGACCCCTTCCGCTGATGTCGGGCATCCCTCGGCCTTTGAGCTTGAGGATGTCTCCGCTTTGCGTTCCCGGGGGGACAGTCAACTCGCCGGGTCCGTCGAGCGTGGGAACCTCGATCTCCGCGCCCAGGGCCGCTTGAGGGAAGCTGATCGGAACCTGGCAGATCAGGTCGTTCCGGTTCCGTTCGAAGAACGGGTGCTTCTTGACAAGGATCTGGATCCGCAGGTTGCCGCGGGGAGCGCCGGGGTCTCCCGGCTCCCCTTGGCTTCGCAGTTGCAGCCACATCCCACTCTCGACGCCGGGGGGCACGTCGACTTTCAAATGGACGGTCTGCGTCACCCGACCGGAGCCGCGACACCCGGGACAGGGGTCGGTCACGCGGACGCCTTCACCACCGCAGGCCGGGCATGTCGTGGCGACCTGAAAGAATCCTCGCGAGGTGACGACCTGACCCTGGCCGCCGCAGTAGTTGCAGGTCGTGGCCACGGTCCCTTTTCGGGCGCCGCTCCCTTTGCAGTCGTTGCAGTGTTCTTGACGGGTCAGGTCGATGGTCTTGCCGACACCGCGGGCGGCTTCCACCAGCTCGATCTCGAGCTTGTACAGCAAGTCCTGGCCGGGACGAGGTCCCCGACGTCGTTGGCCGAAGAGGTCGCCGAAGACGCCGCCGCCGAAGATATCACCGAACGCCGACATGATGTCGTCGGCGTTCCGAAAATCATGAACCCCGGCGCCTTCAAGCCC
>JAYUFP010000724.1:0-4014 GCA_043738665.1 Isosphaeraceae bacterium | reverse complement strand
TTCAGGGCTCGCACGAAATCGTCGTCCACCTTCGCCATCGAGTCCTCCTCCTTTTGCCCCGCGAGCTGCTTGTGGAACAGTTCGTTCTGCAGGATGGGGTCGTTCAACTCGGTGTAGGCGTTGGCGAGTTCCATTCCTTTGACGAAAAGCTCGAACCGCTCGGCCACCGCTGGGTTCGAGGCCTTTCGCTTCGTCAGCGGACAGACCGCCGCGGGGTAGTCGATCACAAAGACGGGGCCGATGAGCGAATCCTCGACGAGTTCCTCGAAGACCTCGCTGACGATGATCTCGTGGTCTTTGCCCGCGGTATGAATTTCGAGCGCACCGGCCTTCGCCTTTACCGCGGCATGGTCGTCGATGTCGACCCCGGCATGCTCCTTGAACAACTCCGCGTACGTTTTTCGGGGCCACGGGGGGGTGTAGTCGATCTCGACGTCCCCCCAGGGGCGCTTGTAATTGCCGTCGATGGCGTCGATAGCCCCGCAGATCAGGGCCTCGGTCAGGTCCATCATGCTGTGGTAGTCGCCGTAGGCCTGGTAGGCCTCAAGCATCGTGAACTCGGGATTATGCTTCGGGCTGATGCCTTCGTTGCGGTAGACGCGGCCGATCTCGAAAACGCGTTCCATTCCTCCAACGAGGAGACGTTTAAGGTAAAGCTCCGGGGCGATCCGCAGGAACAGGTCGAGGTCGAGAGTATTGTGGTGCGTGACGAACGGCTTGGCCGCCGCACCACCGGCGATCGACTGCATGGTCGGCGTCTCAACCTCTGCGAACCCGCGTGCGGCCAGCACCTTGCGAAAGCTCGAAAGGATCGTTGAGCGGCCAAGGAACGTCGCGAGCGACTCGGGGTTGCTGAAGAGATCGACGTATCGTTGCCGCGAGCGCTGTTCGACGTCGGTCAGTCCATGCCACTTCTCGGGGGGCGGCAGGATGCTCTTGCAGAGAAAAGTCAAGCCCGTTGCGAAGACGGTCAACTCCCCGGTCTTGGTGAAGCCGAGGTGGCCGTCGACTCCCAGGATGTCTCCCAGGTCGAGCAGTTCCGCGAGTGCCCAGCCGGGCTCGCCGACCTGGTTCTTGCCGAGGAAAATCTGGATCACGCCGGTCCAGTCGCGGACCTGGAGGAAGTTCACCTTCCCCTGCCCGCGCCGGAGCATGATCCGTCCCGCGACCCGGACGGCGGGGCCTTTGATCTCGTTCGAGCCCGCACCTTCGGGAACCTCCAGCGCGCGGACCGCGGCGATCGCCTGATGGCGGTCGAAGCGCGAGCCCCAAGGGTCGTGCCCGAGGGCCTCGATCTTCCGCAACTTCTCGATCCGGACGTCTTCCAGGCTCTCCCGCGACTCTTCCGACATGAACCCGCCTTGCACTCACAAAAAGCGTTGATGACCGAGAAGTCCGACGGTGCGGAACGAACCGGCCGGGAACTTGAGTCAAATTCTAGGGATTCCGGGATTTTGGTCAACGGCAACCGTCGGAGAGGTCAGGGCTGTTCTCTCCCGTTCTCTCCACGAGCCGCGCGCTCTAGTCGCGATCGACTCGCTCGCTACAATGGGGACGTTCGACCCGTTTTTGAGTCCGAGCGAGTAACCCCCTGATGGCCATTATCGAGGCGGAAGGTCTGACCAAGACCTACCGCACCTTCAAAAAGAAAGACGGCGTGTCCGGGGCCATTCGCGGCCTCTTTCACCGGGAATACGAAGAAAAACAAGCCGTCAACCAGGTCAGTTTCTCGATCGAGCCCGGCGAAATGGTCGCGTTCCTCGGCCCCAACGGCGCGGGGAAGACCACGACGTTGAAAATCCTGTCGGGCCTGATTTATCCGACCGCAGGCACAGCCCAGGTTCTGGGGTTCGTCCCCTGGCAGCGCACGGACGAATTCCGCCGCCGCTTCGCCCTTGTCATGGGCCAGAAGAACCAGCTCTGGTGGGACTTACCCGCCTCCGACAGCTTCCAGCTCCACCGCGAGATCTACTCGCTCCCCGCCGCCGAATTCAATTCGACACTCGCCGAGTTGACCGAATTGCTCGGCGTCGAAAAGCTGACGCGGCAGGCCGTGCGTGAACTTTCCCTCGGCGAACGCATGAAAATGGAGCTGATCGCGGCCTTGCTGCATCGGCCTCAACTTCTCCTGCTTGACGAGCCGACGATCGGCCTCGACGTCGTGGCGCAGGTCGCGATCCAGAAGTGTTTGCGCGACTACCACGTGAAGCGCGGCGTGACCATGCTCTTGACGTCGCACTACATGCGGGACGTCGAGGCGCTCTGTTCCCGGGTTCTGGTCATCACGCACGGGAATCTTGTGTTCGACGGCCCACTCTCGGGCCTCTCCGACCGCTTCGGCCAGAACAAGGTCGTGAAGCTGGAATTCGCCGACGACAACACGCCGGATGACCTCGGCCGGTTCGGCGAGGTGACGCGCAGGGAAGGCCCGTGGGTCGACCTCAAGGTCGAACGGTCGCGGGTCGCCGAAGTGCTGGGTGCGATCCTCGACGGGTACGCCGTGGCCGACCTGAGCGTGACCGACCCGCCGCTCGAACAGACGATCGCCAAGGTCTTCGAGGAGGGTCAAAAAACCCATGACGCCGCCTCCGTTTGAACACCCCCCCCCCTCCAAAGGGGTCGTCCACACCGTCCGGAAATACTCCAAGATCTTCCGGGCGTCCCTGGTCGAGCGCATGGCCTACCGCGGCGACTTCCTGGTCGGAACGCTCCTGCGGTTCCTGCCGATGATCACCACGATCCTGCTCTGGCAGGCGATCTACGAAGGCTCGGGACAGAAGTCCTTGAGCGGCTCGCCTGACGGCATCGGTTTCAAGTACCGCGAAATGATCGCGTATCTGTTGCTCACGAACATCAGCCGAATGTTCTCGAGCATGCCGGGCCTCGCCGGCGGCATCGCCAAGGACATCCGCGATGGTTCGCTCAAGCGCTACATGATCCAGCCCGTCGACATGATCGGGTATTTATTCGCGTACCGCGTGGCGCATAAGGTGGCGTACATCGTGACGTCATTTCTGCCGTACGCACTCTTGTTCTACATCTGCCGTCGCTACTTCGACGGCTTCCCCGACGCCCTCACGATGGTGGCGTATGTCGTCTCGTTGATCCTCGCGTTCGCGGTCGGCTTCTTCTTCGAGGCGGCGGTGGGGATGGTGGGGTTCTGGTTCCTGGAAGTGACGTCGCTGCTTTATATCGTGATGACATTGAACTTTTTCATCTCGGGGCACATGCTCCCGCTCGACCTCCTGCCCTGGCCGTGGGCGGGGTTCTTGAAGGCGCTGCCGTTCCAGTACATGGCGTACTTCCCGGCGGTGGTGTTCCTGAAGAAGGTGCAGGGGTGGGACCTGGTGTTCTACATGATCGGCGAGCTGCTCTGGGCGCTCCTGTTCATGTTCCTGGCGCGCTGGCTGTACAAGCGCGGCTTGAGACACTACAGCGCGTACGGGGGCTAATCCTTTGATGTCCGGCTTCGCACGCTACGTCCGACTCCTCGGACACCTGGCCCGCTACACGTTGGTGCGGGAACTGGCGTTCCGCGGCAATTTTCTGGTCAAGATCTCGGTGGAGATCCTCTGGCTGGGAATCCTCATGGCGTTCTACCGCACGGTCTTCGCGAGAACGAGTTCCGTCGCGGGCTGGCCCGAAGACCAGTATTTCTTCTTCGTCGGCTGCTTCTTCGCCCTGAACGGCCTGATCGAGACGTTTTTCCTCGAAAACTGCAACGAGTTCGCTGAATTGGTCCGCACCGGAGACCTCGACTTTCTCCTGCTCCGTCCGATCGACGAACAGTTCCTGATCACATGTCGAAAAATCGACTGGGGGACCGGCCCGAACATGATCATGGGCGTGGCCGTGATGGCGTTCTCCTTGATCCACATGGGTTGGACGTTCGACCTGACGCGAGTGCTCTCCTTCTTCCTGACCTTCGCCTGCGGAGTCGGGATCGCGTACAGTTGCATGTTGATGCTGACGTCACTCTCGGTCTGGATGGTGCGGAACCAGAGCCTGATGGAG
>JAYUFP010000723.1:0-4028 GCA_043738665.1 Isosphaeraceae bacterium | reverse complement strand
TCCGGTCCTGATGCTGGTCTCGGGCCGGTCGGGGTCCGGAAAAAGCATGCTCATGCACACGTTCCTCGACGACCTTGCGCGGAACGAGGACGCCGTCGTGTTGGCGGGACGCTGTTACGAACGCGAGTCGCTCCCCTACAAGGCTCTCGACAGCGTGATCGACGCACTGAGCCGTTACCTGAATGGGGTGCCCACGCCGGCCGCGGCGGCGTTTCTTCCGGAAGACATGGGGTCGCTCGCGAGGATGTTCCCGGTACTCCGTCGGGTCAAGGTCGTCGCCGAGGCGGTACGATCCTCACAGGAATGTTCCGACGCCCAGGAGCTTCGTCGCCGAGCCGTCGCCGCGCTCCGCGATCTGCTTCGGCGGATCGGTCGCGAGCGCCCTCTCGTCGTTGCGATCGACGACCTCCAATGGGGTGACATCGACAACGCGGCCCTGCTCCAAGATCTGATCGCCCCGCCGGACGCCCCGATCCTTCTCTTGATCGGCTCGTACCGCGTTGAAGACGTCGATGGCAGTCCCTTGATTCGGGCGCTCCGCGAGGCGTTTCAAAGTCCCCCCGGCGAAACCGTTGAACACCCGGCGATCACGGAGGAAACTCTTGTTTTTCGCGAGTTGACCCTCGGGCCGTTGACCTATGCCGAGTCACGAAGTCTCGCCCTGGAACTCCTCGGCCGTCGGGATCCCTCGGCGCTCGCCGACGCGCACAGGGTCGCCAAGGAATCGGCGGGAAACCCCTACTTCATCGACGAACTCGTGAAGTCGATCACGGGCGAAGGCTCGCCGGCATCACGGAGCTTCCATGATGGCCGGAGGGCGCTCGACGCCCTCCTATGGGAACGAATTGCGGCACTGCCGGAGGAGGCCCGAAAGCTCCTGAACGTCGTCGCCGTTTCCGGAAGACCGGTCCGCCTTAAGGACGCGTGTGAAGCAGCCCGACTCGTCGGCGATGGAGGGGCGTCTCTCGCGACACTCCGCACCGCCAGGCTTGCGCGGGGGACCGGCGCGGCGCATCGCGATGAAGTGGAAACCTACCACGAGTGGGTCCGCGAGTCGGCACTCGACCACCTCGATCCGGTCGAAGTCAAGGCACTCCACCTACGTCTCGCGGAGGTGTCGGCGGCCGACGATCCTGCCGGCCCCGAATCGCGGGGCTACCATTATCAGTCCGCCGGAATGTCCGCCGAGGCCGCCGCGCAGTATGCGAATGGTGCGGAAAAGGCGACCGAGACCCTGGCGTTCGGTTACGCGGCGAAACTCTACGCACTTGCGCTCGCGCTTCGCGCGGACCGGCCGGCGCTCGAGAACCAGTCGCTCGAGATCCTCCTCGGGGAAGCCCTTGCCAACGCCGGTCGGGGGCGCGAGGCCGCAACGGCATACCTCCGCGCGGCGGAATCGGCGGAGCCTTCGCGGGGCCTCGACCTCAAACGTAAGGCCGCCATGCAACTGCTCCTCGGCGGACACTTCGAGGAAGGCTTCGCCCTGATCCAGAACGGCCTGCAGGCGCGCGGGCTGAAACTTTCGTCGAGCCCCGGCGCGGCCTTGCGGTCGTTAGTTCGAAGGCGTGCCTGGCTCCGGATCCGCGGCATGAAATTCCGCGAACGGAAGATCCCGAGCGATGCCGAGGACCAGCTCTCGCTGATCGACCTTTGCTGGTCGGCCGGGGCGGGATTGAGCAACATCGACCCGGTCCGTGGCGCGGATTTTCAGACCCGAGGACTTCTGCTCGCGCTCAATGCCGGAGAGCCGTATCGCGTCGCCCGCGCGTTGGCCCTTGAAGCGGCGACCATCGCCATGGCGGGTGCGGGGGCGAGGAAACGCGCGACCGCCGTCCTCGAACGCGCCGAAGCGATCGCCAAAGGATCGGCGAGTCCGCATCTGGAAGGTCTCGTCGCCCTCGGCCGAGGGATCACGGCCTTGATGGCGGGCTCCTGGCGTGAGGCCGATCAGTGGTTTACCGCCGCGGCGCCGATCCTTCGCGAACGCTGTAACGGGGTCGCCTGGGAACTCGACACGCTCCACAATCTCAAGCTCTGGGCCAGGCTTCACCTGGGCGACCTGAACGAGGTCCGCCACCTTTTGCCCGCGTTCATCAAGGACGCGAAGGACCGCGGCGACCTCCACGCCCTGACCAATTTCAGCACGTTCACCTCGGTCATCCTCCGCCTCGCCGACGACCAGCCCGACCGAGCCGAGGCCGAGTTGAAGGCGGCAATGGCCGGCTGGTCGGATCAGAATTTCCACCTCCACCATTCGGCGGCCCTCCGCGCCCGGGCGGCAATCCATCTCTATCGGGGGGACGGATTGGCGGCGCTCCTTGAGATTCAAAACACCCTGCCTCATTATCGGGCCTCACTCCTCCCGCGGATCCAGCTGATCCGCGTTCAACACACGAAACTCAGGGCGCACTGCGCCCTGGTCGCGGCATGGGAGGCGAACGGTTCGGCACGTTACATCGCCGAAGCCGAGCGTTTGGCGCAGGTTCTCGTGCGGGAAAATGTGGGGTGGGCACAGGCCCACGGCCGACTGATCCTTGCGGGAGTCGGAGCCTTCATCGGCGGTCGCCGAGCGGTCTCCAAGGCGTTCTCCCATTGCGCGATTGATCACGAGCATCACGACATGGGCCTCTTCGCCGCCGCCGCGATCCGCCGCGCGGGCGAGAGCCTGGGAGGTTACGAGGGCCGGAACGAGATCGATCGATCCGACGCCAGGTTCCGGGCGCAGGGCGTCAAGGATCCGCTCCGATTTTCGAGGATCTTCGCCCCGATTTGCCCGTTCGGGGAGGAGACGACTCCTCCGATGCACGGCGACCTGGCCCGTTCAGCGGCCCCCGTGCGCTAAGGCCCTCGTCGCCCGCAAAACTCGTGGATGGTTGGCGTGATCACGGACGGTCGGGAAGACCGTAAGTCCCGGTTCCGCCTCGAGCAGCCCCCGGACGGCGAGTTCCTGGTCGGATCCGATCTCCAGAATGAGGCGACCGCCCGGCTTCAACAGCGGGACCGCCTGCTTGATCAGCGCCGAGACCACGCACAGACCGTCCGGCCCGCCGTCTAGCGCCGAGTGAGGTTCAAAGTCGCGGACGCCTCGTTCCAGTTGGGGGATCACGTCGGTCGCGATGTAGGGCGGGTTCGAGACGATCACGTCGAAGGGACCTTCCTTCGCGACGGTGTCGAACAGGTTCCCCTCGCGAAACGTGACGCGGGTTGACAGGTTCAGACTCTTCGCGTTCTCCGCGGCGATGGCGAGCGCAGAGGGACTTAGATCGATGGCGAAAAAGGTCGCGGAAGGGTGCTCGTGGACGCACGCCAGCGCAAGGCATCCCGATCCGGTTCCGACATCGACACACCGCGGGGCGTTTTCCCCCTTCGTCACGCTCAGGAACTCGACGACCACGAACTCGGAATCGGGCCTGGGGATCAGGACGGCCGGGCTCACTTTCAGCGGCAGTGTGTAGAACTCCTTGCGGCCGACGAGATACGCCACCGGCTCGCCTTCGGCCCGCCGGCGGACCATCACGCGGTAGCTCGAGCGGACCTCTTCGCCGACCTCGTCCTCGAAATGGGTGTAGAGCTGCACTCGGGCCCAGCCCAGGGCTTGGGCGAGCAAGACCTCGGCGTCGAGCCGGGCGCTCTCGGAGCCGCGACGCTTGAGGTAGTCGGTCGTCCACGAGAGAAGCTTACCGACGCTCCAGCGCTCACCGTCTTCATTGGGAGTCGCGCCCGAAGGCGGCGGGGCCGAGGTCGCGGCCGTTTTCCAGGCCCTACCGTTGGTCTTGAGCTTCGGAGGCCGGGACTCTTCCGTGTCGTGTGGCATGGCCATGGGGTTCGGCTCGCGGGCTTTGACGGGAACGATCGCCGGCGGAACGCGATATTTAACGAGGGGCGGCCGTCGTATCAGGAGACCGAAAAGAAGAGACTCATCCGCGGATGACGCAGATCGTCGCAGATGAAGAGATCGATCATGATGTCGTTTCAAAAATTTTCAGTGTCACGTTATCAGTATTTAATCTGTGTCCATCGGTGTCATC
>JAYUFP010000722.1:0-12061 GCA_043738665.1 Isosphaeraceae bacterium | reverse complement strand
GCGAAAGGCCCGACGTACCCGCGGTCACCGTTGGAGATGTCCGTCGTGTTGTCGACTGCCCCGACCCCGAATGCCAGGGAGTCGCCCAGCGCGAGATTCGTGGAGACACCGGCTTCCACGTCGATCGCGGACGCCGCGAAGGTCGTGGCTGCAATCACAAGAACGTACCTTAATCTCATCGGACAGAGTCGCAACATCGAGAGGCCTCCTTGGTTTACCGACGCGAGAACGAAGTTTCGGGTTCTTTTGAAATGGCGGTTTCGATCCAAGCCGGTGAGTTAACACAAACTTGATCTTTCTTTGGGGCGAGACAAATCTTGAAATAACAGAGGGTTTTCCATGTGTCAATGTGTCATGCCCGGAGTCTGTCGAGGTGTCGAGGTCTGTCGAACGGAATGCAACCCCACGTTGACTCACCCGGCGTTCCCTGATAGAACCCGCGCCTCGCGTAGGTTCCGGCCCGGAACGGATTTCGAACGTGGGGCGCATTCTCGTGCGAGTTCTCGCGCTGAGTAACCTGTATCCTCCCGACGTGCTCGGGGGCTATGAACTGGCCTGCTCTCAGGTCGTCGATGCCCTCCGCGTCAATGGGCATGACGTCCAGGTGCTCACGGGCGTGCCCCGCCTGCCGATCCTCGGTCCGGACGCGGCCCACGTTCATCGTCGTTTGCACCTCATCGACGACCGGTACTGGGTCGATCTCGACGGTGGGCCTGACGACGTTTTCGCGATGCTTCGCGACGCGGGCTCGCGTTTCGTCAATGCTCAAAATGTCCATGTCCTGGTCAGCGCTCTCGCCGAGTTCCGTCCTGACGTCGTCTACGTCAATAATCTAATCGGACTCGGCGGGTTGGGGTTGATGGCGACGCTTCAGTACCTGTGTGTCCCCTGGGTTTGGCAACTCGGCGATGCGGTTCCTCGGGATCTTTGCACCGTGCGGCGGAAGCTCGTTCCGCAACTCGCGGCCGAGTTCAATCGCTCGATCCGCGGCCATTATGTTGCCGTCAGCCAACTCCTCCTTGAGGAAATTCGAGGTGCCGGATTCG
Source organism: Isosphaeraceae bacterium (assembly GCA_043738665.1). GTDB lineage: Bacteria > Planctomycetota > Planctomycetia > Isosphaerales > Isosphaeraceae > JAYUFP01. The sequence continues at coordinate 11,015 of JAYUFP010000722.1, read as the reverse complement.
GTCTTGACGGGTCAGTGGCCGTGATCCCGAACTGGATTACGGGCCGTCGCATTGATGAACATCCAGGGCGGAACCGGAACGCGGACAAGCCGCTGCGGATCATGTCGTGCGGAAGCGTCAGCCGCCAAAAAGGGGTCGATATCCTCATCGGCGCCGCCGCACGACTCCTGAACGCGGGGCACGGTCAGTTCGCGATCGACGTCTACGGCCGGATCGACGACCCCACGCTCCCTGCACTTGCCAATCAGTTGGGTCTTTCAAATCACGTCGCCTTCAAAGGCCCGAGAAACCATGCGGAGATCCTAAGCCGCTATTCCGAGTACGACGTCTTCGCTTTCCCGACGCGGGAGCGGGAACCGTTCGGACTTGTGCCGCTGGAGGCGTTGGCGAGCGGCTGCGTGCCGGTGATCACACGACGTTGTGGGGTCGCGGAATGGCTTGTCCACGGCGTCCATTGCCTCAAGGCGGCCAGACATCCGCAGGCTTTTGCAGAAGCGTTCGAGGCAATCATTCGAGGCGACGTGGAGTTGTCACGACTGGCGAGACGTGGACGGGATCTCGTCTGGAACGAGTTTCATCTCGACTCGATCCTGCCAAGGATTGAGTCCATCCTGTCGGCGGCTGCCCGGGAGGGAGGAACCCGACAAACCCCGGGAAAGCCCGCCGCCGCCTATCGGCTAGCACGGCTCGCGGAGGCGATATCTCAGAATCTGATCCAGCAGACGTGGTGCGCCTGAACAACGGCGAAGGGCGGATGAGGAATGGCGCATGACGGAATGAAGAAGCGGTGTGTTCAATCAGGCATCCGGCATCCGCCATATCTGATTTCCCGTCCGCGATTTCCACTCAACCTTGACCCTTTGGCGACCTTCTGATATCTGACGATCCTTGGACCGGCTCTGCGGATTCCACGGGGAATCTCGACGCACTTCCGGATACGCTCCGGCCGCATGGAAACGCACTGAGGTGACGGATGTCCTTGAGGAAGATCGCCTACCTCACCCCCCATTACTTCGATGATGAATCGTGCGTTGGCGGCGGGGAACGGTTTCCGCTGAACCTTGCGAAAGGGGTCGCCGAGAGCTCGGGCGGCCGGTTCGAGGTGCAGATCATCTCGTTCGCGGCCAAGCCGGGAATCCTCGTGCTCGCCCCCGGCGTGACGATGCGGCTGCTGACGGCCTCACGAGCCGCGAACCCCCTTGATGTGACCTCGTGGGAGATTCCCGAGGCGTTCGCCGCGGTCGACCTCGTGCACATTCACCAGGTCTATAACCGCTGTGCCGAGGTCGGCCTTCTTGTCGCCAAGCAACAGCGAAAGCCGGTCTGCGTGACAGACCACGGCGGGTTTTCGAGCCCTTTGATCAAACAGCTTGGCCTCCTCGACCTCGTCGACCAGGTGATCGCCTACTCCGACTTCGGCGCTTCCCTGTACCGCGCCAGCGCCCCGATTGCCGTGATCAAGGGCGGCGTGGATGCCCGCGCGTTCACGCCTTCGAAGCAGGATGTCGAGCGTGACCGGGTTCTTTATGTGGGTCGCCTTCTGCCCCACAAGGGCATCGACGACCTGATCAAAGCCCTCCCTGCCGAACTCCCGCTCACCGTTTGCGGCAGGGCCTACCACCCAGACTATTTCGAGCATCTAAAGCAGCTCTCGGCAGGTAAGAACGTCGAATTCGTGACCGACGCCGACGACGGTCGGATTCTTGAACTTTATCGCCGAGCCTGGGTGAATGTCCTCCCCTCGGTGTTCGTGGACTGTTATGGGATCAGTTACGAGGCCCCGGAATTGATGGGCTTCACGACTCTGGAAGCGATGTCTTGCGGCACTCCGGCGATCACGTCGCGAGTCGCGGCTTTACCTGAGTTCATTCGCGAGGGCGAGACCGGCTTCGTGTTCGATAACCTTGACGACCTCACGGCGAAGCTCCGACGTCTGGCGACCGAGCCCGGCCTGGCTGATTCAATGGGGCGTCGCGGCCGCGCCGAGGTTGAGTCGATGTACGACTACCGGGTGGCCGGGGGCAAGCTCGTTCAGATCTACGACCGACTACTCGGGGCGGCCTCAAGATCGGAGGCGGCGGCTTGAAGATCCTGGTCGTGAGCAACCTGTATCCCCCCGACGTCTGCGGCGGCTATGAACTCGGCTGTCAGCAGGCCGTGGAGGCGCTTCGGGCTCGCGGCCACGAGGTGCTCGTCCTCACGACCGCGGGACGACTGCCGGTCGCGAGCGAGCCGCAGGTCCGCCGGAGCCTCAAGCTCGCCGACCTCTGGGATGCGTATTCCCTTGAGAAAAGCGTTCCACCGGCGCTGCGGCTGCAAGAAACCGAAGCCCTGCAGATCAGCGCCTTCAACGTGCGGGCTTTGACGCACGTCCTTGAAGATTTTCGGCCCGACGTCGCTTACTTGTGGATGCTTGTGGGGGTCGGCGGGCTGGGATTGATCTCCTGCCTGACGCATCTCGGGGTGCCCTGGGTCTGGCACTTGATGGACGAGGTTCCCTCCAAGCTTTGCACGACGTTTTATCAGGTCAGGCCGGAACTGGTTCGAGAGTTTTCGAGGCAGTTCCGGGGCAGCTTCCTGGCATGCAGCCGGCAGTTACTCGACGAGATCGCATCACGGGGATTCACCCTCGGGGACGAGGTCGAGGTCATCCCGAACTGGTTGAGCGGATCGCCGCCGCCGTTGCGGTCGCGGTTTCGTCAGCCGGGAGAACCGCTCAAGATCGTGACCGCCGCGGCAGCCATCGACCGTACTTACGATAAAGGGATCGACCTGTTGATCCGGGCCGGCGGACACTTGCGAGAGTCGGGTCATTCGGGTTTTTCGATCGACATCTATGGACGGGTCGCCGACCCTTCATTCGCGAACCTCATTCGCAAGCAGGGATTCTCCACGACGGTCCGCCTTCGCGGATCCGTCCCGCGCGCGGAACTCCTGGCTTGCTATGGGGAGTACGACGTCTTCGCGTTTCCGGGGCGGGTCGACGAGCCCAACGCATTCGCGCCGCTGGAGGCGATGCCAAGCGGTTGCGTCCCCTTGATCTCAAGGCAAGGGGGCAACAGCGAGTGGCTGATCCACGGCGTCGATTGTCTCAAGGTTCCGAGAACCGCCAAAGGGTTCGCCGGCGCGTTGGAAAGAGTGATCGTGGGTGAGGTTTCCTTGGAGGCGTTAGCGAGACGCGGAGCGGCAACGGTGAGGCGAGAGTTTCAACTCGAGTCGCTTCTACCGCGAATCGAGAGCGCGTTGCTTCGGGCTTCGCGACGTTCCCGCGAAGGAGCGGGCACGGCCGACGAGGCCTACCGCCTCGCGCTCCTGGCCGAGAAGCTCTCGCGGATCTTCGTTCAGGCGCCTTACCTGGAAAGCCGAACGGCCTGACGGGTTCGACGCCCCTCGACGCAGACTGTTCCGAGAAGGAGTTCGAACATGAGCGACCTGAACTTGATCGAAGCCGGTTGCGGACCGGCCCGAGGCCCGAAGCGGATCGTCCTGGGCGTTCGTCGAGGGGCCCGGAAGGTCCTCCGTCCCTGGCTGGTGCGTCTCGACGAGATCCTCCGCGACGTTATCGCCCGCCTCGATAAGGTCGAGGGGCACGCGACGGCGCTTCACCAAAAAGCCGATGGACTCGCAGCCCATCTCAACGGATTGAGTGAAGATCACCGAAGACTCGCCGAAGATCACGGGGCTCTGTATTGGAATCACCAGGCGCTGACGACTAAGCTCGACGCAAGGCTCGTCCTCCTCGACGCGATCGCGAAATCGTTCCCCGGCGTTGACGCGCGACTCGACGCGATTGATGAAAAACTCAGCGCTTTCCAGGCCCTCCACTGGGACCACGTCGCACTCACTCGGCGGCTCGCGTCGATCGAAGACGTGCTCTGCTCCGGCGACGAACACGCCCGGTCGGCACTGGATGAGGGTGGAGCGCGACCCTTACTTGCTTTCCCGGGGCTGGAAGCGACCGACTTGCCAACATCAAAAGTCTCGTGAGCGAGGCGGTCGTTGCTTCCGAACTCCCGGGCTACTCGGTGGCCGCGTCCGTTCCGAGCGGTTACGATGCGGACGATCGCCCCGCGCGCTGATCGCGGGGGAGTCGCATGTGTACCGACGGCACAACGGGAGAAACCAGATGTCGACGACGCTGAACCGAAGGCAGATGCTCCTCGCGGGCGGGGCGCTCTTCCTCGGCCCCGCCATGATGAACAGGGTACTCGGGGCGTCCCGCGCCGACGTGAAGAAAGTGCTCTTTTTCACCAAGAGTTCGGGGTTTCCGCACCCGGTGATTTCACGTCACAATGGCAAGCTCAGTCACGCCGAGCAGATCCTCACCGACCTGGGCAAGGATCACGGCTTTGACGTCACGTGCAGCAAAGACGGCACGATGTTCGAGCCCGACAAGATCGGCGAGTGGGACGCCTTCGTCTTCGAGACGACCGGCGACCTCAGCAAGGAAGGCGCGAACAAAGACGGCATCCCGATCTCGCCCGAAGGCGAGAAGGCCCTCTACGACGCGATCCGCTCCGGCAAAGGATTCGTCGGCGCTCACTGTGCAACCGACACCTTCGGAAAGCACCGGGGCAAAGGCGCCGACGACCCGTACATCCAGATGATCGGCGGAATGTTCGGAGGGCACGGCGCGCAACAGGTCGGCAAGCTCGAAATCGTCGACCCGGCGTTCCCCGGTCTGAAGGACGGGTTCGGCAAGGGGACGATCGAAATCACGGACGAATGGTACAACAACATCCTGCTCGCGAATGACCTCCACGTCATTCTCGCCCACGTCACTGAAGGCATGAAGGGCGACGACTATCAGCGCCCCAATTTCCCCGAAACGTGGGCGCGAACCCACGGCAAAGGCCGCGTGTTCTACACGTCGATGGGCCACCGCGAAGACGTCTGGTCGAACCCCAAGTTTCAGGGACTTCTGCTCGGCGGTCTGGCCTGGGCTTCCGGCAAGGTCGAAGCCGACGTGACGCCGAACGTTTCGAGCGCGACGCCCGGCTACAAGGAAGTCCCCGCGAAGAATCGCGGCACCAAGTAAAGCATCGCCCCGCGGCAAGAGCGTAAGACGACTTTGGAGTGCGGGAGCCTGCTCACGCTTTCGAGAACCTCAAAGCGGGAGCAAACTCCCGTACTCCAAAGCATCAATGCCGCGCCCGAGAGAAACCGGAACCTACTGGGTTGCACTCTCGTAGACGATCTCGCCATCGACGACGGTCATGACGATTTTGGCCTTGAGAACATCATCAGGGCTCGCCCGAAACAGGTCGCGGTCGACCACCGTGAAATCGGCGCGCATCCCCTCGCGGATCAAGCCAAGTCGGTCTTCCGCGAACTGAGCGTAAGCTGAGCCGCTCGTGAACGCCTTGAGTGTCTCTTCGAGCGTCAGACGTTGCTCGGGGTGCCAGCCTCCGGAGGGCTCTTTCTTCTCGTCCTGACGTGTGATTCCCGCGTAGATTCCCCAGAACGGATTGGTGACCTCGACGGGGAAGTCACTCCCGAAGGCGAGCGGGATCTTGGCGTCGGCGAACCACTTCCAGGCGTACGCGCCATCGACGCGACCCGGGCCGAGCCGGGCGTCGGCCCACCGCTTGTCAGTGCTCGCGTGCGAGGGCTGCATCGAGGCGATCACCCCAAGCGTCTTGAAACGGACTAGATCCTCCTTGCGGACGACCTGCGCGTGCTCGATCCGAAGACGGGGATCGACGGCGTTGGGGACCTTTTTTCTCGCCGAATCGTAGGCATTGAGTACCAACGCGTTCCCTTTGTCGCCGATCGCGTGGGTGCAGACCTGCCAGCCGTTCTTGAGGGCCTCGACCGTCACGGCTTCAAGGGTCTTGGACTCGATTAGCATTAAACCCATGTTGCCGGGGTCGTCGCTGTAAGGCTCAAACAGCAGGCCGCCCCGCGATCCCATGGCGCCGTCGATGAATGCCTTGACCGCCCGCAAGGTGAAGCGGGCGTCTTTTTTCGGGACCAGTGGCGGCTTCCGGACGACGGAAACCTCGATCTTGTCGGGAAGACTCGCCATCCCGTAAACCCGCAGCTTGAGTTTGCCCGCGCGGTCGAGGTCGCGATACGCCTCGGCTTCAAGCGCGGAGACTCCCGCGTCGTGGACGCCGGTCAATCCCGCCTGAAGGATGAGCTTCTGGGCTTCGAGAATCCTCCGTGAAAGCTCGGCTTTTCCCGGCGAAGGGATGGCGCGTCCGACGATGTTCATGGCACCGTCGATGAAGACTCCGGTCGGCTCGCCGTTCTCGCGGATGATCTGGCCGTCGGAGGGCGCTCTCGACTCCTTCGTGACCTTCGCCCGACGCATCGCTTCGGAATTCGCCCAGCCCGCGTGGCCGTCGACCCTTCGGAGCCAGACGGGGCGGTCGGGGGCGACGGCGTCGAGCGTCGCGGCGGTCGGAAACACACCGCCCGGCCACAGGCTCTGGTCCCAACTCTGGCCGGTGATCCAGCCGTTGCCGGGGGTCGCGGCGATCTTTTCCTTGACCTTTTTCGCGACCTCGTCGAGAGAGGCGATGCCACGGAGGTCGATCTCGTCCTGACCTGCTCCCAGGTCGGCGACATGCCCGTGCGAATCGATCAAACCCGGGGTCGCGAACGCCTCGGGCCTGTCGATGACTCGAGTGTTCGGCCCGGAAATCGACTTCATTTCCGCCGTCGAGCCGACGCCCACGACCTGCCCGGCACGCGACGCGATCGACTCGGCCCAGGGGCGCTGAGGGTCGCCAGTCCAGACCTTGCCGAAGGTGAAGGTCATGTCCGGAGGCCCGTCGTGTTGTAGCCGGAGCGCGCGGCCGGCGTGGACGTTGGTGACCTTGCCCTCGGCGATCGCGGCGACGCCGTTCACATAAAGGTGTCGGACGCCGTTCGCATAGCGCGTCGGCTGTTCGAAGGTGGCGACGTCGCGGAACTGATTGGGGTCGAAGACGACGATGTCCGCAACGGCCCCAGGCTTGATCACCCCCCGGTCGGGGATGCGCAGGATGCTCGCGGGAAGTCCCGTCGAAGAGCGGATCGCCTGTTCGAGGGTGATCACGGCGTCGTCCCGGGCGTAACGGATTTTCCGGGGAAACGTGCCGTAAGCTCTCGGGTGCGGCTGGTCTCCGCTGTTGGGGAGGTGGGCACTACCGTCGGACGCGGTGGCGACGAAATCGAACTTCATCACGGTCCGAACGTCTTCCTCGCTCATTCCGAAGCTGATCGCCTGTGCTCCTCCGTTACGCTGAATGTCGATGACGAGCTCGACGGGGGTCGTTCCTTCGGCTTGTGCGATGGCGGCGAGATCCTTGCCGACCTGGGAGGTTTTGGGGGCATATCGGGCGATCCGGATCGACTGGCCGCCGTCGCGACCGTCGAGGTCCTTCTGAATCTCCTCGCGCAGTCGGCGGCCCCGCGCGGGGTCGTTGGCGATCCGCGAGAAATCATCCGTGTTTCCTTGCAAAGCCCAGTGCGGGATGACCATCGCCGCCAGGCTGGTGCTCGACGCGACGTAGGGGTATTGATCGGCGGTCACCGCCAGACCGGCGTTTCGTGCCCCGGCGATCCGCGCGCAGGCCTGGTTCACGAGCCCCCAGTTCGCCTTGCCAGTGGCCTTGAGATGAGAGATGTGGACCGGCAGGTTTGCCCCTTCACCGACCTTGATCGCCTCCGTGATGGAATCGAGCAGTCCCGGACCTTCATCGCGGATGTGGCTCGCGTAGATTCCCCCGTACTTTGCGGCGACTTTGGAAAGGGCGACGAGCTCCGAGGTCTCGGCATAACGCCCCGGCATATAAATCAAGCCCGACGAGACGCCCCATGCGCCGGCCTTCATACCGCGGTCGACGAGGTTTCGCATCGCGTCGAGCTCATTGGGGGTCGGCCCGCGCTCGGCGTTGCCCATCACGGACTCGCGCACGGAGCCGAGCGGGACGAGGTGGATCACATTGGTCCCGGGCGGCTTGGCGTCGATTTCACCGAAGTATTTGGAGACCGACAACGCCCCGCCGCCGCAGTTGCCGGTCACAATCGTGGTGACGCCCTGTGACTGGTAATTCAGGTTGGCTCGCGTCGCCGGCTTGACGATCGCAGTATCCGAGTGGTTATGAAGGTCGATGAAACCGGGGGCGATGATGAGGTCGTCAATGCGGACGACCTTCGCCTTGCCCGCAACGGCAAATGTCCCCACCGCGACAATCCGATCGCCCTTCACGGCGACGTCCGCCTTGCGGCGCGCGGCACCGGTCCCGTCGACGAGAACTCCCCCTTTGAAGACGACGTCGGCGGTAACGAGAGCGTCATCGGCGACAACAAGTGAGGCCAGACTCGCGGCGAGCAGGAACGTCGTCAGCACGGAGAAGCTCCCGATTCAAGGGGATATCGAGCAGACCGACCGGACTCATCGTAATTCGCAATCGATCGGCCGACAACCGGCACGGAACCCACTCATCGGAAAACCCCGATGATCTCGACTCCTGTTCAGGAAGATGCCACCGCGGCGGGTTTCTCGTTCGTGAACCGGGTGGCAAACCGATGACCAAGGGCCAGGCAGGCCGGCAAAAGCACGAGGTTCCCCAGCGTGCTCCCTGCCGTCGCAATCCCGACCATCGTCCCGAAGTTCGAGAACGGCACGAACTCACTGAGCCGCAACGCCGCGAAGCCGACCGCCACCGCCAGGCTTGAGAGCAAGACGCCCGGGCCGGTGACCGAATAGCTGTCGAAAAGGCTCTGCACGAAAGGCTGGGTCATGCGTTCGCGACGATACTGCAAAAGGCAGTGGAACGTGTCGTCGACCGAGAGCCCAAGCGCGACGCTCGCCACCAGGGCCGTCGCCATGTCGAGCTTCACTCCCATCCAGCCCATCAAGCCGAGCACGAACCCGACCGAGAGCATCGTGGGCATGATCGCCAGCAGGGCCATCAAGGGGCTTCGCAAGGCGATCGTGAGCATCAGGAAAATTCCCAACGCCGACCACGCGAACGTCTCTTTCTGCGTCAGGATGATCGACTCGGTCGTCCGGGTCATCAGATAAGAGAGGCCCGTCAAGTAGGACGAGGCCCCAAACGTCGCTTTGGCGCCGGCTTCGGCCTGACGGAAGACGGATTGCTTGTCCGGAGCGGGCTGCTGTTCAAGGAGCCTGACGAGGATTCGAGCCTCGCCGGTTCCGGCATTCCAGAAGCTATTCAAGAGTTCGGCCTGGGGTGTCAGGCCGATGAGTTCGAGCTTGGTGGCAAGGGTTCGCGCCGCGGATTCGGGCGAAAGTTTGGCGATCCGGCCGTCGGGGTCGAGGACGGTCTCCAGCGAGACGACGTGATCGACACGCTTGGTGCCGTCGACCTTGATGTCGCGCACGGTGTCTTCGAGCTTCCGAAACTTTTCGAGGGCCGGGGAATCGATCGTCTTGCCGACCGGCACCACGATCTCGACGAGTCCGATCCCGCCGAGCCGCGACTCCACGATGTGGTAGTCGTTCACCACGCGGGTTTCGGGCTTGAAGGCGTTGATGTAGTTTGATTCGAACCGCAGAAACCACATCCCGACCATGAGCGGGAGCACCAGCGCGAAGACTGAGACGACGATCCGGCCGGGGTGTCGAACGACCCAGGCGGTCAGTCCGTTCATCCTTCGGCCGACCCACGAATCGGAACCGTATGTCACGGGGATTTCGAGGGGGAACGGCGGCATCATGGCGATCGGGGAGATCGCCATCACGAGGAATGAGGCGACCAGCGTGCAAATGCCGAGGATCGCGCCGAACTGCTTGATCGGCATGACGTCACTCAAGAACAACGCCCCGTAGCCGATCGCGCCGGTGACCGCGCACCATGTGATCGGCATCGCGACCGCCCGTAAGGTGGTTGTCGCCGCGGTGGCGGCGTCGCGCTCGCGGCGACGATCGTCTCGAAAATGGATCGCCAGATGGCTCGCCGCGGGCATCGTCAAAACGATGATCTGCGCGACGAGCGGGCCGCCGGAAAGCGCCAGCTTGAGGTTGAACGCCGAGAGGATCGCCTCGGTCGCGAGCCAGACCACCCACCCTGAGAGGATCGGCACCAATGCCCACCAAAGGCTCCGCACGGCGGAAAGCGTCACCAATCCGATCAGCAACATCCCCACGATCGCGAGCCGTCGGCCGTCGTTCTCGATACTCCGGAATCCGTCCGCGAGTAATACCGGCGGTCCCACGACCGCGGGACGCGACAGGTGATGGCGGGCGGCGAAGGCGTCGGCCTTGGTCCGGAGCAGGCCGACGGTTTTTGTCACGTCATGGTCGCCGGTTTTCTTGAGTCTGACGACCGCGGCGGTCGTTTTCCCCTGCGAATCGACGACGGTGCCGAGAAAGAGCGGGTGCTTGATTACGCGTTCCTTGAGCGCGGCGATGTCGCCGGTCTCCGCGCGGACGGCCCCGCCGACGGTCATCGTGTTTTTCGACAAGTCGATCGATTTGAGGGCTTTCTTGGCGGCGTTCAGGAGGGCGTTGCGGAGCAGAGGGGGCGCGGCCTCGACTTTGAGGAGCGTGTCGTCGACCACCCAGAGCAGGGGCATGGCGTCGAGCGATTCGACCCGGAGAACGCCGTCGATGGCGTGCGGTCCAAGTTCGGCCGCGAGTTCGGCGATCCGTTCCATGCCGCGCGGGGTGAAGATTTCAGGGTCGTCGTAGGTCACGAACACGAAATTGTCGTCGCCGAACGACTGTGCGGCTTTCTGGTAAACGGCCATGACCGGGTCGTCGTCGGCGAAGAACGACTTGATCGACTGCTCGTATTTCACGCGCTGGCCGAAGAACATCAGGCCGAGCAAGAGCAACAAAACGGCCGCGAAAGCGAAATTCCGGGCTTTGAGAAGGAGCGCGATCACCGTGGTCTGGCCCTGAATACTTTGGATCGGCCCGACGCAATCGAGTCCGCCGGGTGCCCCGCCCTTTTCCGTTGGCGGACGCGTTTCCCCCAGTTTCCAGACGACCTTTGTAGTCGTTGGCGGGTCGGGTGTCGAGCGTTGAAGTTCGAGTGGGAATCCCGGTCTGTCGG
>JAYUFP010000721.1:0-4038 GCA_043738665.1 Isosphaeraceae bacterium | reverse complement strand
TCGTCCTTCCCTGGTAGTTCGAGAAATCGACGGGTCTCCCCTCAAGGTCCTGAACTTTCCACGAAAAATCGGCGGCGCCAAGGTTCGACCCCCCCAGCGTCGACCCGCCATGCCTCAGCGGGTTGTAAAAGCGGAGGTAGACGAACCAGAAGGCGAGGAAAACGAGCCCGACGTAGAGCCAGGTCCGATCGGGCCGCGAGGCGTTGTCAGTCATCGTCGCCTCGGGTCTCGGCCACCGGCGCCAGGAGGTTTTCGACGGGAGCGTAGTCGTCGGTCAGGATGATCCCGCGCGACCGGGCGTCGACCTCTTTCCGGTCCTTCTCTCCGTAAGGCCGGGGCATGACCTGCTGGTTGTGCTCGAAGAACTTGGGGTCGTCCTCGTGGTCGCCGAGGTCGGTGATGTTGAGCGGCTTCTTCGAGGCGACGACCACGAACGTCTCGCGGAGGCCCGAGCCCGGCGTGTTGTCGGTCCCGAAAATGTAGATATAGGGAAACGTCCCGGTTGACTTCGCCGTGTTGACCCACGAGCCGAGGAACCCGCCGAATCGGTACGCCCTGGTACGCTCCTGGAGGCGGATCTTGGCCTTCGCGGCCTCGTCGGTGACGCCTTCCTTCTCGATGCGTTTGTTGGCCTTGCGTTCGATGGTGTCGTCGGATTCATAAGCGTCGATGATGTTGATCATGTAGACGCCGTCGTCGGTCATCATCGAACCGAGCTTGGTGTTGAATTCCTTGGTGGTGAGGTGCCACGGGACGGAGAAATCGTTGAAGGCGTCACCGAAGACGATGTCGTACTTCTTGCTCCCCTGGTTCTTTTCGACGAACTGGCGGGCGTCCCCCCAGGTCGTCTTGATGGTCGTGTTCAGCGGCAGTCCGAGGGCCATGTGGTTGGCTTTGGTCACGGCCGGGTCGATCTCGGCGACGTCGACCTCGGTCTTGGGGTAGGTGTGCTGCATGTAGCGCTGGAATGTGTAAGCGCCGCCGCCCAGGAAGAGCGTGTTGAGCGCAGCCTCGGAGGTCTTTTCCTTGCCCGCGGCCTTGGCTTTGGCGGCGGCGACGCGGTGGGCCACCAGCGCGTAAATGTGCTCGTAGTCGTAGTCGAGTCGCTCGGGGTGGTCGAGGATGAAGTAGCCGTGGATCAGGTTGTCGAGGACAAGTGTGCGCTTCTTGCCGATATCCACGGGTTCGTTCGTGACCTTAATGTAGTAGTAATTACTCTCATCGATGTACGCTTCTGTGTCTTCCGACGTGGTCGGGTCCCCGCGCACCTCGCGGATTCCCAGCCTGAGCGCCTGCTTTTCGAGCATGGGGATGGGGATGAAGGCGAGCACGCAAAGTCCAAGCGGGATGCCCGCCCACGCCGCGTGCCAGACCGACCCCAGCGCCGTCGCGGAGAACGCCAGGACCGTCCCGAGCGCCAGCAGGACGCCTTTGGTCCCCAACACATCGATGAAGACGAACCCCGTGAGGAACGTCCCCAAAATGCTCCCGACCATCCCCCAGGCGTAGACCTGGCCGATCGCGGAGCCGGTCTTCTTGCTCTTGCGGAGCCGGTCGACGGCGAGTTTCGCAACCACCGGCGAGACCGTCCCCATCGAGATCGACGGCAGGAAAAAGACGGCGGTGACGACGAACAACACCCGCGCCGGCCATGGCAGGCGCGTCTCTCCGAGGACGGGGAGGTTGACCTTCGAGAGCGTGATCGCGTAGCTCAACACCGAGCGGTCGTCGCTGAAGACTTTGTCCTTGAGGAAATCCGGACGCTGTTCGAGGAAGAGAATTCCGATCGTCATGATCGAAGCGAAGAGGAAAAGCCAGCTCGCCTGCTTTTCTTCCTTGATAGAGTCGGCCACCTTGCCGCCGATCAGGTTGCCGATACTCAGGCCCCCGAGCATGACGCCGATGATGCTGGTCCAGCCGTAGATGCTGGAGCCGAGGTGGCGAGTCACGAGCCGGCCGGCGACCATTTCGAGTGCCATGAAGGCCATGCTCGCGACGAATGAGAGGACGGCGAGGTCGGTGAGGCTGGGCTTTGGGCCGTTGTGGTCATCGGGAGTTCCGGCGAGTGCGTCGGCGGACTCGACGTCCGCCGCGTCGGACCTGGCGGCCGTCAGCATCTTCAGACCGATCAGAGCGAGAACCACCGTGAGCGCATGACCCGCCAGGGCAACAGGGTTCACTACGTTCGACCCCAGGCTCACGCCCGCCACGGGAATGGCTTTCGCCACCATCGGGATCGAACCGAGTCCCAGGCAGGCCGAGGCCAGGATGCCGACGATCCTCCCCGCGCCTCCGCCGAGCATCGCCGCGGACAACAAGGCGAGCGAGGCCGCGACGATTGTCACGATCGCCGACACCGGGGCGACATACATCAAGATGAAACCGGCGAGGAACGTACCGGCGATTGAACCTACCGCGCCCCAGAAGTAGATGTCGCCGATCGCACTTCCGGCTTTCTTGGCCTGCTCGACGGCCATCTTGGCGACGACCGGTCCGATCATCCCCAGGACGGTCGCCGGCACGAGGAAGTCGAGGATCACGACCACCATCGTGCGGAGGTTCCAGTTCATGCTTTCGAGACCGGGGGTCAGCCCGACGACGGCGTTCATCCAGAGACAGCTCAGCGTCAGGAACGCGCCAAAGGCGTAGAGCGGCCCGATCGCGCGTCGCGGTTCGACCCGGTCGGCGAGCCTGCCGCCGAGGACGTTGCCCAGGCAGATGCCCCCGAGCATGATCCCGATGACGCTCGTCCAGACCGAGAGCGACGCCCCGACGTGAACCGCCACCAGCCTGCCGGCGACCAGTTCGAGGATCATGATGCAGAAGCTGCTGAAGAACGAAAGGATGTAAGGCAACATCCGGGCGGCCAGGCCGTTCATGCGGCAAAAACTCCTGCGAAGGCGTCGGCGGCGACACGTAAAGTTCGGCTTTGAAAGTCCGAACCGACAAAGATATCCGAGCCCTCCCGACGCAACAACGGTCTACCCTGATCGCTGGGGTTTTCTCGGACGGTGCTCTCGAATGAATGGCGGATCACGGAAGCCCCGGGCTGTTTCGTTTTCGATGGACCGAGATGGACGATGACCGATGACCGATGGCCGATGACCGAGGGCCGATGGCCGATGGCCGATGACCGATGATCGATGGCCGATGGCCGATGGCCGATGACCGAGGGAAGACTACGGGGTCTGGGCAAGATCGCGGTCTCATTTCATGGTCATTGGGCATCGGACATGGGGCATCCCGAGAGCTCGACGTCCAAAATGAAATCGCCATTCGGAAGAACGATGGCGGATGACGGATCGGGTTTCACGTAACGGGAGGGCGGTTCAACTCTGAGTTCCGTCCTCCGTCCTCCGTTCTTCGTCCTCCGCCATCTTGATTCGACTCTTCGACCTCGCGGGTTCCGGACACTTGACTTCAGCCTCTTCACCGCTATGATAAAACTCCCGCTGCCGGAGTGGCGGAATTGGCAGACGCGCTAGCTTGAGGGGCTAGTGAGCTAACCATGCTCGTGCAGGTTCAAGTCCTGTCTCCGGCACTTTTTGAACGATGACCGATCGTCCACGAAGCCCACGCTTCCGGTTGAACTCAACCGGGATGTCCGTGGGTTTCGTTGTTTTCCCGGCGAGGCTCGTCGGGTTCAAAGGGCCGGAAATGCCATGGGATTGACGCACGCGGAGGGGATCGAGGTCAAGCTCGTGAAGGGCAAAGGGCGAGGCGTCTTCGCCCGCAAGGCGATCCGCGAGGGGGAAGTGATCGAACGCGTCCCCGTGATCGTGATCCCCGTCGAAGACATCAAGAATTCAAAAGGCTGGGTCGGGCTCGCCGGCTATTGTTTTTACTGGGGTGAGGGCAAGGTCGCTTTGGCTCTTGGTTACGGGTCGCTCTATAACCATTCGTACAAGCCCAACGCCCGTTACGACGACGTGGGGCGGATGACTAAGGTCTTCAGCGCGGTGCGTGACATCGCCGTCGGAGAGGAGATCACCGTTAACTACAACGGCGACCCCGAAGACGGCGACCCCATGGGTTTCG
>JAYUFP010000720.1:0-12072 GCA_043738665.1 Isosphaeraceae bacterium | reverse complement strand
CCGACCCAGTCCCGGCAACTCTCCCCGACCTCGTGATCTCGGCCGACATCAGTGGTGCGACGGGGTTCACAAAGACCGGCCTCGGCAACCTCAAACTCTCGGGCACCAATACCTTTACGGGCGTCACCGACATCCAGTCGGGGATCGTGACCATCACGAACGCAAGCGGCCTGGGGACCTCGGCCGGTGGGACGACGATCGCGAGTGGCGCCGAACTTGACCTTCTTAACGGCTTCACACTTTCCGAGCCGCTCTCGATGGCCGGGACGGGCATCAACGGCTCCGTGCTCGGCCTCGACATCAATAGCTATGTCCTCACCGGCAACGTCACCCTGACCGGTAACATCGCGCTCGGCATGTTCCAGCCGACCCAACTCACCTTCTCGGGCAAGATCGACGACGGCGCCAGTTCGTATGGCATCACGAAGAACGGCCCGGGCACCCTGATCCTGAACGGCGGCAACACGTACGACGGGGGCACGACGGTCAACGCCGGCACCGTCAAGACGAACAACGCCGGCGCCCTGGGCACCGGAACGGTGACCGCCCCGTCGGGCACCTCCCTGGTGATCCTGAACACGGGCACGATGACCAACGACCTGGTCATCGGCGGTAACGCGCTGACCGTCGACAATGCCGGCAGCCTGACGCTCCCCGGCAACATCGTTTTGACGTCGAACACGAACGTCAATCCGCGGAACGACACGCGGATCAACTTCTCGGGGGCGATCAGCGGGAGCTTCGCCCTGGACATCGCGAGCGGCACGGCCTTGAACGCGGGCGGCATCACGTTCTCGGGCAGCGCGGCGAACACCTACACGGGTACGACCACGGTCCACACGGGCACGATCACCCTGAGCAAGAGCGGGGGGGCCGTCGCCATCCCCGGAGACCTCGTGCTCGCCGACGGACCGACCGGCTTCCCGATCACCGCGACCGAGACGGCCGCCGACCAGATCGCCGATTCTGCGGCGGTCAGCCTCACGGCGGGGAGCACGCTGAACCTGAACGGGTTCAACGACGCCATCGGAAGCCTGACGCTGACGGGGTCCTCCGTCCAGACCGGGGCGGGCACGCTCACGCTGACCGCGAACCTCACTACCACCGACGCCGGCATCGGCGCCTCCTCGATCACCGGCACCGTCGTCCTGCCCGCGACGGCCGTCATCACCGTCGCCGACGGATCGCAGTCGATTGACTTCGACATCAACGGAACGGTCAGTGGTGCCGGCACGAGCCTGACCAAGGCTGGACCGGGCACGTTGCAGCTCTCGGGGACGAACGCCAACACCTTCACCGGGGCCGCCACGGTGAGCGCCGGCACGCTCTCGTTGAACAAGACCGCGGGGCAGGCCGCCCTCGGCGGTTCCCTGGCGATCGCCGGCGGCGCCTCAGTCAGCCTTGCCAACGATGACCAGCTCTCCGACAGCGGCGTCGTCACGATGGGGAGCGGCTCAACCCTCAACTTCAACAACCACAACGACACGATCGGCGGCCTGAATCTCACGGGGTCGAAGGTGGCCACCGGCACGGGCACGCTCACCCTGGGCGGGGACGTCACGACCAACTCCGCCGCCGTTACCTCCGTCATCTCGGGCAACCTGGATCTTGGCGGGGCGACCCGCGCCTTCACGATCGCCGACAACGCCCAGCTCGACCCCGACCTGTCGATCACGGCGAACATCAGCGGGACCGGCGCGGGGCTCACCAAGTTGGGGGCGAATAGCCAGTTCAAGCTCTCGGGGAACAACAGCTACGACGGCACGACCACGGTCGCCGCGGGAGCCATCGAGATCGCGAGCGACAACGCCCTGGGCATTTCGTCGGCCGGGACGGTCGTGAACTCCGGGTTCTCGGTCGCGCTGCTGGGCGGCATCACGGTGGCTGAGCCGTTCACGATCAACGGGGCCGGCTTCGGCGGCCTCGGGGCGATCTTCAACGGGAACGGCGACAATACAATCTCCGGCGCGATCACGCTGGGGGCCGCCGGCACCCTCGGCTCGCTCAGCGGCAACCTGACGTTCAGCGGCGCGATCTCCGACGGCGCCGGCAGCTTCGCCCTGACCAAGGTCTACTCGGGCACGGTGACCCTGGCCGGCGCGAACACGTACGACGGCGGCACGACCATCAGCGGCGGTGTCGTCGCGATCAGCAACGGTTCGGCGCTGGGGACGGGCTCGGTGTCGATCTCCAACGGGTCTGAACTCGACCTCTCCAACGACATCACGCTCAGCCGGAACATCGCGTTCCGGGGCACGGGCATGAACGGCAACGGAGCGCTGCGGAGCGTTTCGGGCAACAACGTCTACTCCGGCGCGGCGACCCTCCAGGCCAACGCCACACAGATCCAGGTGGACGCCGGCCGGCTCACACTCAGCGGTAACCTCGACGACGGCGGCAACCACTATGGCACCGACAAAACGGGCGCGGGGCTGTTGCTCGTCAGCGGCAACCTGACGTCGAGCGGCTTGCTCAGTTCCGTGGCGGGTGAGGTGAGTGTCACCGGCGCTTATGCCGGCGCGGTCACTCTCGCGGGGGGGAACATTTCCGGGACGGGCACGGTCGGCGGTATCAACCAGGCGGTCGGGGCCGTCGGCTTCGTCGATCCCGGCACGACCCGCGGCACCACCGGCGCTCTGTCCACCAGCGGCGGCTACGGCATCAGCACCGGCATCACCACGCACATCGACCTCGGCGGGACGACCGCCGGCTCGACGTACGACCAGGTTGTCAATACGCCGGCCGGCAGCGTCATCCTCACCGACTCGAACCTTGAAGTATCGCTCGTCACCAGCTTCGTCCCGGCGGTCGGCGACACGTTCAGAATCATCGACAATCAGAGCAGCGGCGCCGTCGTCGGCACGTTCCATAACCTGGCCGAAGGCGCCACGTTCAAGTCCGGCATCGTGACGTATCAGGTCAGCTACCTCGGCGGCACCGGCAACGACGTGACCCTGACCGCCATCGCGATCACTTACTCCTGGACCGGCGCCGGGGCCGACAACCACTGGAGCACCGCCGCCAACTGGGACGCCGGAACGGCCCCCACCAACGGCTCGGACCTCGTCTTCCCCTCCGGCGCGGCCAGGCTGACCGAGAACAACGATCTGTCGGGCCTCAGCCTCCACTCCGTGAGCATCCAGGGAAGCGGATATCTCGTCACCGGCAATGCGATCTCGATCAGCAACGGGTTCTCGGCGAGCTACCCGTCGGGCACTTCGGAAATCGCACTCAACACGACATTGACCGCGAATGAATCGACGGATGTCGCTTCCGGCGGCACCTTCATCCTTTCCGGGGCCGTTTCCGGAGGGAGCTCGATCCTGACCAAGATCGGCGGCGGCACGCTGGAATTCTCCGGCACCACCAACAATACTTTCGGCCAGGTCGACGTCAACGCGGGCACGTTGCTCCTTGGGAAGACCGGGGGCGGTTTCGCTCTCAACTCGACCCTGGTCATCGGAGATCACTCCGGCACCAGCGCGACGGTACGATTCGTCGGCAACGATGAGGTGGTGCCCGCGGCGGGCATTCAAGTCAACGAAGGCGCGACTCTCGACGTCAACGCCACATCACAACATGTCGCCTCGCTGACCCTTCAAGGCGGGACGGTGAGCCTGCCCGCGGGCAGCATCCTGTACGTCAACTCGTCGATCACGAATCACGTCGCCGTCGACCATTCCGCGTCGATGATTCAAGGCCTTGGGACACTCGATCTCGCCGGAACGGTCAGCTTCCCGATCGCAGTCGCACACGATAACACTCTCAATGCCGACCTGACCATCAGCTCCACAATCCAGAACGGCGGGATCGTCAAGAGCGGCACGGGCACCCTGGCCCTCTCCGGCACGAACACCTACCCGGGCAACACGTTCGTCAACGTGGGCGTCGTCGTGGTCGAGAGTAACGCGGGCCTGGGCGCATCGGGCTCAGGCACCACGTTCGTCGCTTCCGGGGCCTCGCTCTACTTGAGCGGGACGAACCTGAATATCCCCCAGGACGTCCAGCTTTTCGGCCCCGGCGGGCTGGCTCTCGCCGCGGTCTCCGGCTCGGCCACGTTGGCCGGCAAGGTGACGCTTATGGCCGACAGTGCCATCGGGGCCGCGCCCGACTCGACGCTCACCCTCAACGGAGTGATCGACGATTTCAGCCACCACTTCAACATCACGGTGATCAACGGCGCCAACGGCCGGGTCGTCCTTGGCGGGGCCAATACGTTCGGTGGTGTGGTGACTGTCACGGCCGGATACCTCCAGCTCGCGAACGACAATGCCTTCGGCGACCCCACGGCGGTCGTGACGGAAGTGTTCCAGAGCGGGGCATCACTGGATCTGTCCGGCGGGATCACGATCCCCGCGACCAAGAGCATCAACCTCGACGGGGGCTCCGCCGGCACCTCGAGCAAGATCGACAACCTCTCAGGCAATAACATCATTCTGGGGCCGATCTCGCTCACCAACGCCACTCAGTCGATCGACGTCGCCTCGGGCACAGTGTTGACAATCGGCGGCAACATCAGCGGCTCCGTCAACCTGAACAAGAATGACACCGGCACGCTTGATCTTACCGGCACGAGCTCGATGACCGGGCAAGTCAACGTCGCGGCCGGCATGCTTACGGTCGATGGCTCGATCGCCTCGAACAGCCTTGTCTCCGTCGATGGCACGCTCGGCGGCATCGGCACGGTTCCCGCCGTTTCGATTTCCTCCACGGGCACGCTGGCATCGGGAAACCCGATCGGGGCATCTGTCGGCGGTCTGTCCACCGGCAACCTTTCCCTGACGACCGGGTCCACTTACAGCGCGTTCATCCTCGGCCCAACCGCCTCCACGCAGTACGGCCAGACCAACGTGACCGGCACTGTCGATCTTACCGGCGCGACGCTCAACGTCTCGCTGGGTTATCCTCCGTCGACCGGCACCGTTTTCACGATCATCAACAACGACGGCAGCGACCCCGTCACGGGCACGTTCAACGGGCTGCCGGAGGGTTCGACGTTCACGGTCGGCAATCAGCCGTTCGTCGTCAGTTACGTCGGCGGGACCGGGAATGACGTGACTCTGACGGCTTTGGTCCGGATCGACACCTGGACGGGTCTCGGCGGCAACCCCATCTGGAGCACCGGCGCGAATTGGGCCTCGGGAATCGCGCCCGCGTCGAGCGATCAGCTCGTCTTCCCGGTCGGCGCTTCGCGAACGACCAATGCCAACGACCTCACGGCAGGCACCCACTTCGACTCGATCATCATCGGCGGAGCCGGTTACGACATCATCGGCAACGGGATCGCACTCGATCACGGGATCACGACCCATTACTCGTCGGGCACGTCCACGTTCGCCCTCGACACGGCGCTGACCGCCAACGAGACGATCGACGTGGCCTCCGGCGGAACCCTCACGGTTCCCGGCGTCATCTCGGGCGGCTTCGCGCTCACCAAGGCAAGCGCGGGCACCCTGGCCCTCGCCGGCGCGAACACTTATACCGGCGGCACCACGATTAACGCGGGGATCGTGGCCGCCAGTCACAGTCAGGCCTTCGGCACGGGGAATGTCGCCGACCTCGCCGAGATCGACTTTAGCAATGTCCTCGTCGTCGCCAACAACTTCACCGTCAATTCCGCGGGGACCGCGTTCGTGGTCAACGGCCCGATCACACTGACCGGGACCGTCAACCTCGTGTCCAATACGGCCATCAACACAACCAACCTTAACAGCCTCTCACTGAACGGAGTCGTCAGCGGCAGCGGCGGCCTCATCACGAACGGCACCGGGACCGTCGGACTGAGCCAGTCCAATACTTACCTCGGCGGGACGACCGTGAACGGCGGAATCCTCCAGGTGAACAATTCGCAATCGACCGGGACCGCCGGCACAGTCACCATCAACGGCGGGGCGAGCCTGGCCGTTTCGACGCTGAACTACGTCCTGCCCGCGGGCGGCCTGACACTGGCGGCTTCGAGCACGGTCCTCAACCCGCTTCCCCAGTACAACGCAATGTCCGGCGCGATCACCCTGACCGGCGACACGACGTTCGACATCGCCGCGGGCGGCTGGCTTGTCGTCAACGGCGGCATCGGCGGAGCTTTCGGCCTGACCAAAGCGAGTGGCGGCGCGCTCTGGCTTCAATCGGACGGCACCTACACCGGCCCCACGACCGTGATGTCGGGTCCTCTGTATGTTGAAGGTGACATCGCGTCGAGCAGCGGCGTCACGGTCGATGCGCAGGCGGATCTCGCAGGCAACGGCGTGGTCGGCAATGTCACCGTCAATGGCGGTACACTTTATCCGGGTGACAATCCCGGCATCTTGAGCGCCGGGACCGTGACTTTCTCGAACTCCTCGATATTTCTCGAGAATGCTCACGGCTCGACGGTGGGCAACGGGTACAATCAGCTCGTCGCTTCCGGGGCCGTCAACCTGGGCGGCGCCTCGCTCGTGGCAGCCTTCAGCTACGCCGCAACGAATGGCGACCAGCTCACGATCGTCAAGAACAACAGCGGCTTGCCCGTCGTCGGCACGTTTGCCGGATTGCCCGAAGGGGCGTTGGTCACCGACCAAGGTCACCCCTTCTCGATCAGCTATGTGGGCGGAATGAGCCATCAAGACGTCGTCCTGACGTACGTCCAGCCCACCACGACCTACGTCTCGTCGGACAAGGCCGTCGCGAGCTATGGCGACCCCCTGATCTTCACCGCCTTGGTGACCGCGGGGAGCGGAATTCCCACGGGAACCGTCTTCTTCTACGACGGCCCGGTCGGACCCGGCACCTTGATCGGCACGGCGACGCTCAATAACCTCGGCATCGCCGCGATCACCACGAGCGCCCTCCCCGCGAGCGGCACTCCTTACACGATCACGGCCATGTATCAGGGCCGGACGCTGTACGCGGGGAGCACGTCGGGCGGGTACTCGCAGACAGTCAACCAGGCGGTCCTCAATGTCACCGCCGACGCGCAGTCGCGAGCTTACGGGAGCGCGAACCCGTCGCTGACTTACACGATTAACGGGTTCGTCAACGGCCAAACCCTCGCCACGAGCGACGTGACGGGCTCGGCAAGCCTGAGCACGACGGCCACCCCCGCAAGCCATGTCTCCGGCAGCCCCTACACGATCACGGCCTCGACGGGCAGTCTCGCTTCGGGCAACTACTCGTTCAATTTCGTGAACGGACAGCTCAGCGTGACGCCCGTCGCCTTGACGATCACGGCGAACAACCAGACGAAGGGTTACGGGGCCGCGCTGCCGACCTTGACCGCCAGTTACACCGGCTTCGTCAACGGCGACACGCCGGTCAGCCTGACCACGCCGGCGACCCTGTCCACCACGGCGACCGCTTCGAGTCATGTGTCGGGAAGCCCTTATGCCATCACGGCCTCGGGCGCGGTCGACACGGACTATGCCATCAGCTATGGCCCGGGCGCGCTCGTTGTGATCCCCGCCCCGCTTACCGTCACGGCGAACAACCAGACGAAGGCCTACGGCGCCGCCCTGCCGACGCTGACGGCGAGCTTCACCGGCTTCGTCAACGGCGACTCGCCCGCGAGCCTGACGACCCCTCCGACCTTGAGCACCACGGCGACCGCTTCGAGCCACGTGTCAGGAAGTCCGTACGCCATCTCGGCGTCGGGCGCGGTCGACACGGACTATACGATCAGCTATGTATCGGGCGCGCTCGCGGTGACGCCCGTCGCCTTGACGATCACGGCGGACGACCAGACGAAGGGTTACGGGGCCGCGCTGCCGACGTTGACGGCGAGCTACACCGGCTTCGTCAACGGCGACACGACGGCCAGCCTCACCACGCCGCCGACCGTCACCACCAATGCGACCGCGTCGAGCCACGTCTCGGGTAGCCCCTACGCGATCACAGCTTCGGGAGCGGTCGACACGGACTACTCCATTCGCTATGTACCGGGCGCACTCGCGGTGACGCCCGTCGCCCTGACCATCACGGCGGACAACCAAACGAAGGGTTACGGGGCCGCCCTGCCGACGCTGACGGCGAGCTACACCGGGTTCGCCAACGGCGACACGCCGGCCAGCCTGACCACGTCGCCGACCCTGTCCACCACGGCGGCCGCTTCGAGCCACGTCTCGGGTAGCCCCTACGCGATCACAGCTTCAGGCGCGGTCGACACGGACTATGCCATCAGCTATGGCCCGGGCGCGCTCGTTGTGATCCCCGCGCCGCTTACCGTCACGGCGAACAACCAGACGAAGGCCTACGGCGCCGCCCTGCCGACGCTGACGGCGAGCTACACCGGCTTCGTCAACGGCGACACCTCGGCAAGCCTGACGACCCTTCCGGCCTTGAGCACCACGGCGACCGCGGCGAGCCACGTTTCAGGAAGTCCCTACGCGATCAATGCCTCAGGAGCGGTCGACACGGACTATGCCATCAGCTATGTAACCGGCGCAGTCGCGGTGACACCCGTCGCCCTGACCGTCACGTCGGACGACCAGACGAAGGGTTACGGCGCCGCCCTGCCGACGTTGACGGCGAGCTACACCGGCTTCGTCAACGGCGACTCCTCGGCGAGCCTCACGACGTTGCCGACCGTCTCAACGACGGCGACCTCGGCGAGCCATGTGGCCGGTAACCCGTACGCGGTCACCGCGTCGGGCGCGGTCGATCTTGACTACACCATCGGCTATATCGCGGGACAGCTCGCGGTGACGCCCGTCGCCTTGACAGTCACGGCGAACAACCAGTTGAAGGTGTACGGCGCCGCTTTGCCGGCCTTGACGGCCGGCTACAGCGGCTTCGTCAACGGCGACACGTCAGCCAGCCTCACGACCTTGCCGACACTCACCACGACCGCGACACCGACGAGCCCGATCGCCGGCAACCCTTACCCGATCACGGCGTCGGGTGCCGTTGACCCGGATTACACGATGAGCTATGCCGGCGGGCAGCTCACTGTCGGCCAGGCGTCGACCTCGGTCGCGCTTGCATCGTCTTCCCCATCGTCGACCTATGGCCAGCCGGTGACGTTTACCGCGACGCTCTCCGTGGTGACCCCCGGTGCCGGTACGCCGACGGGCACGGTCACGTTCACGGACGGAGATACGTTCCTCGGAACGGTTCCTCTCTCCGGCAACGTCGCCACCTGGGCGATCTCGGCGCTCGCTCCGGCTCCACACGGGATCACCGCGACCTACAACGGCGACGTCTCGTTCGCGGGATCGCCCCGGGCCACGATGGTCCAGACGATCAACCGGGCGACACCCGCGGCCGTCCTCTCCCTGTCGACGGTCACTCCGACATCGGGTCAACCCGTGACCTTCACGGCGACCATCACCCCGACCCCGGCGACGGTCTTGAGCCCGATCGGCCTCGTCTACTTCTTCTCCGATCAGGTTCAGATCGGCGAGGCCTGGGTGGTCAACGGACAGGCGACGATCACGACGACGCTCACCGCGTCGGTCGGAACGACACATCGGGTTTACGCGGTCTACGGCGGCGACCCGGACTTCGTCGCCGCGGCCACGAACCAGATCAACCTGACCGTGAGCCCGGTCGTCTCGCTCGCGACCACCACGTCACTCGTCGGAGTCGCCACAAGTTCGCCTTCCGCGGGGGCCAACCTCGTCACCAACGTCACGTCGGTCTCCCCGGCCAACGGAGTTCCCACCGGAACGGTCACCTACTATTACAACGGCGCGAAGTGGGTGACTCTGGGACTTGCGAACGGAGCCGCGTTCAAGTTCGTCTCGAACGCAAACCTCGCGGGCAAGTCGTTCGTCGTCAAGTACAGCGGCGACGCGACCCACAACGCGAGCACGTCTCCGGCTGTCGTCTACGGCCGAAATGGGTTCCACGCCGCGTCCCGACCGATCACGGCGTTCGCTCGCCGCGGTCACGGCCAGTCTTCGAACAGCCGTCAACGCTGAGCGGCGAAGTGACCGTCTCTTGAAGCGATTTCGGGCCAGGGCTCTCCGCGAAGGAAGCCCTGGCCCGATTGCGTTGGGGACCGGTCGCGGCCTAAGGGCGCGTCACGAGCCCTGACGGCCGGCTTGCTGGTTGCCCCGGCCGATGTCGACCATCCGCTCCCTTGCCGAGGCCGCGGCGTTCTTGGCGCTGGTGTTTTCTTGCGCTTCTCTCACTTGTTCCGAGTCGGTTTGCACCACGGCATTGTTCTTGTCGCCCCGCTTTCCTCCCTCCGACTCGGGATGAGGAAGAGCGTCCGTGAGCTTGTAATTTCCGATGCCGGACATGGGTGTTCCCTCCTTCATTGGGCCGGGTTGCGTCCCCTGGCAAGTAAGTGTCAAAGGTACGGCCAGGGGGCGCGCAAGGGTGAGGTACGTCTTTCAGCCTACACCCCTTTCCGACCGTTCGGCAAGGACTTCACTTCCTCGCGAGGTGACTCCTCAGCATGACGAATCGAGCCGAAATGTCCGAGTGCCGCGATCGCGAACCGTCGTCACCGAAACCCGATCCGGAAAAATCGGCTTGGAGCGGCTGACGACGGCAACGCCTCGGCTTCCGACGTATCCCCAGACGACTCGATGGACAAATGTCGCCATAACAATGAATTCGTTAATACTGAATATTGGGATTTCGTGAAAGAAGGGTCTTCCATTGCGGACGTTGCTTGTATTATAGTTTTTAATGCTCATCAGCATCTTCTGGGAACGGCCTGTTACGCCTCCCCGCGTGACCTCGGTCCCGACTCTTCCCCTCGTCAGTCCGGACTCCCCTCCCGTTGGAGCCGATTTTTATGAACATGAGTGCTGTCGCGGCCACTGGAATGCGATCCGTCGGAGTTTTTCTCTTACTATTCGCGGTACTCATTCCGATCGGATGTTCCGAAAAGCCCGCCCCCGAGGACCCCGTCGCCACGGAGGCCCGGAAGAAGGCGCTCACCGAAGAAAACCAGACTAAGGGGAGCGGAAAAGGCAAAAACGCGACCGACTACAAAAACATCAAGGGTCGTTTGCAAGCCAAATGACCTCCGGCGTCGCCGTCAAATCTCAACGTTCCTCATTTCTTACTCACGTCCTTTCCCCAAGGAGGCATCCCCATGCCGAAGGTTCAACGCGCTCGCGGTTTCACCTTGATCGAATTGCTCGTCGTGATCGCCATCATCGCGGTCCTGATCGCACTGTTGCTCCCCGCCGTCCAGTCGGCCCGTGAGGCCGCCCGTCGCGCCCAGTGCATTAACAACCTCAAGCAATTGGGGTTGGGCGTCCATAACTACATCTCGACCAACAACACGCTGCCGTTGGGGATCCAATACCAGGTCGACCGGAACGGCGCGTATTGGACTTCAGGAAGCTGCCTGATTCCCCTGATGAATTACATGGAGCAGGTCCCGCTCTACAACGCGGTGAACTTCAACCTGAACATGTACGTGGCGGACAACACCACGATTTCGAGTTGGGGCGTGTCTTCACTCTGGTGCCCCAGCGACCCCGCCGTGGCACAGCGTTACATTTATCCCGCGTCCGCCGGTGCGGCGCTCGACCCGGTCGACCTGCCGATGTGCTACTCGTCTTACGGGGCGAACACCGGGATGTACATGTCCGTCGCACCCAGGGGAACCCCGATCTCACAGGTCGGCTCGAATCCCGGCGTGACGCAGAACAACGGCATCATTTACTTGCTGAGCAACGTCGGACTCCAGTCCGTGACCGACGGCACCAGCAACACGATGGCGTTCGCCGAACGCGCCCACGGTAAGCTCCCCACTGACGAAGTGAACTGCTGGAATTGGTGGACGTCCGGCAACTACGGCGACACCATGTTCTGCACCTTCTACCCGATGAATCCCTTCAATAAGGCAGGTCGCAGCAGCTCGGGATTGGACAGCGGTGTTGACAGCTACATCGCCTCGGCCTCGAGCTTCCATCCCGGTGGGGCGAACTTCCTGTTCCTCGACGGTTCGGTCAAGTTCCTCAAGGATTCGATCGACACCTGGGCCATCATCCCGGGAGGCCTCCCCGCGGGCCTCACGCGAACCCCGAACGCGCGTGGCGGGATCTTCAGCATGACACCCGGCGGAAAAATCGGCGTTTATCAGAAGCTCTCCAGCCGTAACGGCGGCGAAGTGATCAGCTCCGACGCCTATTG
>JAYUFP010000719.1:0-12099 GCA_043738665.1 Isosphaeraceae bacterium | reverse complement strand
GAGCTTCGCGACCACCGACCCCATGCTCGGCCGGCCTCCCAGAACGCGAAGGTCGTTCTCCGCCCAGCCGGTGTTGCACTGATAGAGGTCGTGGCGGCCGGTCGCGCCGACGATCGATCGGATGATCGCCGCCTTATCCATATGCCTGGCGAGTCTGGGGAAAACCTCACAGATCTCGATACCGGAAACGTTCGTGGCGATCGGCTTGAATTCGCCGCGGATCTCGGCGGGGGCGTCGGGCTTGAGGTCGAACGTGTCCTGGTGGGGCGCTCCGCCCGCAAGGAAGATGTTGATGACCGCTTTATGGCCGAGACCGCCCGATCTGCCGGTTCGCGTCTTGGTTGCGGCCTCGGCTCGATAGAGGTCGGCTAGGTTCAGAACCGCGCCGCCCATCGCGAAGGTGCCGATTCGGAGGAATCCGCGGCGACTGATGCCGTCACAAAACCCGGTGCTCTTGGGTCCGAAGATCGTCAGCATGGCGCGTGATCCTCCGTCGTTTCGGTCCCTGTCGACTCGTCGCGCAGAATTCTATCGTGCCGCGGTTACAAACTAGTTTAACATTCCGACGAACCGCTGTCACTTCCTCATTTCCGAGAACGCAGCGCGGTTTCATTTTCGACGTGGAGTTCTCGGGATGCCCGATGGTCAATGACCAAGACATGAGACCCCGATCTTCCACAGATCCGTTAGTCTTCCTTCGATCATTGATCATCGGGCATCGAGGATCTCGGTCGATCGAAAACGAAACAGCCCAGTTCGAGAACGGAAATCGACGAACACTCGATGGTAATAACGGGTGGACGGCGTGTTCAATCCGGGTGGATGACGTCTTCGAAGAATTCCTCGACACTCTCGTCTTCGCGTTCGGCGAGGACGTGTTCGGCGAGTCGGCGAATGAATCCGTGCTTCAGGGCCTGAACGGTGGACCTCAAGATGGTGGTGAGGGATTCCGCCTCTTCGGTCGTGAGGTCGCGACCGAGGACCGAGCGGCCAAGGTTTGTCGCGGCGAGTTCAGCCAGATTGTCGGGCAAGGAATCACGGGCCGGTTCCGACATGATCGATTGTCCCTTCAGCCTCGTTGCGGACCAGAGATTCACCGACCTCGGCCCGGGTTCGATCCGTCCTCGACATAAAAACGTAACACGACGGACTTCTCGAGTCTTGGGGGCAGCGTCAAGCGACCCTCAAAAAGGTTCAACGCGTGGGCCGAAGTGCTGCAATCCCTGCAAGATTGGCGGAACGATGAGCGGCCGAAGTCTCTGGATGCGAGGGCGGCACGACCAGTGCGGTGGCGAGAATGGCCGATGCGGTCAGACCGAAGAGATTGAATGCCGACGCCACCGGCACGGCGGGCTTCTTGCGGAACCAGTAGACTTCGCGGCTGATCGTGTGCTTGGAAGAAGCGGCGTCAAGACTCTCTTCCGAAAGCCAGTTCCGGAGGGCGTCGGCGAGGGCCAGGCATGAACGGTAGCGGTCCGCGGGCCTTCGCGCCATCGCCCTGAGGCAGATCTTTTCGATCCCCGTCGGTATCTCCGGACGGAGCGACCTGGGTGGGATCGGCTTATCGTTGCGGGCGCTGAAGATCACCTGAGCGGGGGGGCCAAGGAAAGGGGGTCGTCCGCAGAGAAGCTCGTAAAGGACGACTCCAAGGCTATATTGATCGGCCAACGGGTGTGGCCGGGTGCCGTCGGAAGCGGTTTGCTCAGGGGCAATGTACGACGGGGTCCCGATCAAAGCCCCGGCGCGTGTCAGTTGGGCCGCGTCGTGTCGATGGGAGAGGCCGAAGTCGGTCAGATGCACTGTCCCCGAAGGCTCGACGAGCACATTGGCGGGCTTCACGTCGCGATGCACGACCCCTTTGCCGTGGCTGTAGTCAAGCGCTTCGGCGAGTTCGACCCCCACTTCGGCGACGCGGTGGAAGGGGATCGGCCCCGCTTCCAGGAGTTCCTTCAGCGTCCGACCCTCAATATAGGCGGACGCGATGAACGGGAGGTCCGCGAACCGACCGGCCTCGTAAATCGGGACGATTCCCGGGTGCCTCAGCCTCGCCAGGGACTTCGCTTCGCCGAGGAATCGAGCCTCGGCCCTCTCGCCCGAGACCGCGCCGCGGTGTGGGATCTTGAGGGCGACATCGCGTTCCAGAAGCGGGTCGAACGCGCGGTAGACCGTCGCGCAGGAGCCCGAACCCAAAAGCCCGCGGATCTCATAGCGGCCGATGCAGGTTGCGTGACCGAGCCTCACAGACGCCCCCGGTCGCTCGCGCCGGCCCTGGCGCCGGCGCCTTTCCAGGCTGTCGCCGCTCGAATCGTGCGGTCCGAACGTCCGGGAGCCCCAAGGTTCGTCCTCCGCGATCCCGGGCAACACGCATCCACAGTACATGCACCGAAATCGCCGACCCAGGACGTCCGCCCCGAGTCGTGCCCTACGAGCACATTCACGATTCTTGCAATAGACTTCGCCGTCCATCGGTCGCCCCTCCGGGGCGTGTGAATATCCTCAAGTCAGGATTACTCTCCAGCGTGTCTTACCTTATCGACCCATGGCATGACCGCAACCCTCAGCATCACTGTTTTTGGAATTTTCCTCCCGATTTTCGGGAATTCTCAGTATTCTCATCAATCCCCTTCACAAACAACGCAAACTATTTATTTTGCCTAATTTACAAGACACCGGAGCTTCGGCGGCGTCGGGGAACACTTCTGTCATCATTAATGCTTTAAATCAATCACATGATATTGCTTTGAAAATCGGGGCCGAGAGTGGACAACGGCGGCGAGGCCGCGAGAGAATTGCCCCGGCACCTTCGCCAGGGCGACCTTATCGAGGGGCGACAGGATCACGGCTGATGCCCTGTTTGCGTGACCGTCACGATTCATCACTTTCTTCTTGAGCCATCGCATGAGCCTATTCCGAGAAAATCTCTTCGAAGGAAAAGTCGCGCTGATCACCGGCGGCGGCACGGGGATCGGCCGCGGGATCACCGAGGGCCTGGCGGCGCTCGGGGCATCGACGGCGATCATCAGCCGCAAGGCCGAGCACCTGGACCCGACCGCCTCGGCGGTCGCAGCCCATTCCGGTCGAGACTGTCTTCCGCTGGTGGCCGACGTCCGCCAGCCCGATCAGGTCGAAGCGGCGGTCGCGAGAGTTGTCGAGGAGTTCGGCAAGATCGACTTCCTGGTCAACGCCGCGGCGGGAAATTTCCTCTGCCCCTCTTCCGACCTCTCCCCAAACGCGTTCGGCACGGTGCTCGACATCGACGCGAAAGGGACCTGGAACGTCTCGCGCGCGGCCTTCCACGCCGCGATCGGCAAATCGGGAGGATCGATCCTGAACATCAGCGCCACGCTGCACTACGGCGGAACGCCCGGACAGCTCCATGTCGCCGCGGCGAAGGCGGCCGTTGATGCGTTGACCCGAACATTGGCGGTCGAGTGGGGACCGCTCGGCATCCGGGTCAATGCCATCGCGCCAGGACCGATCGGCGACACGGAGGGAGCGCGTCGCCTCTTTCCCGGTGAGGCCGGCGAAAAGCTTCGGGAAATGATCCCGACAAGAAGGCTCGGCGCGATCGCCGATATCGTCAACCTGTCGGTGTTCTTGCTCAGTGACGCGGCCGTCAACGTGAACGGGGCGATCGTCGTCAGTGACGGCGGTCTGGCCCTCTGCGGGAGCTTCGGGCTCGGATTTAGGGCGATCGGACCGTCATGACCGTCGTCGCAGGCGCCCCATGTCCGCCGATCGCCCGTTGCAAACGCTTTCGCCGCCGATAACATCATGCGATGTACCGGGAAATCCCCGGCCTCTCCCGCAGATCACCCGCGCGATAAGGACCGTTAGCATGTTCGCAATCCCAACCCGTCGTGGCCGCATCCTCGCGACCTTGAGCGCATTCATGATCTTCATGAGTGCCTGTATGTTCCAAAACTTGAAGGCGGAGCAAACCCCTAAGGAAACGGCGGATTCGAAGGGTTGGGTCGAACTGATCGGACCGTCCGGAAGCCTCGACGAATGGACACCGGCCGCCGGCTGGATGAATGTCGGACGGGTCTGGCTCAGCGCGGCCGACCTCAAGAAGCTGGCCGCCTCGAAAGGGAAAGGGGTTGTCTACAACGGGCCGACGGGCCGCGCGTTCAACCTCCTGACCAAGTCGGGATTCGGCGACCTGGAGTTTCACGGGGAATTTCTCGTCCCCAAGGGGTCGAACTCGGGTGTGAAATTCGAGGCGGTGTACGAGGTGCAAATCTACGACAGCTACGGCGTCAAGAAGGTGACGGCCAGCCACACCGGTGGGGTCTATCCCCGCGCCGAGTTTTTACCAAAATATCATCATATTGACGAAGGATTTCCTCCAAAAACGAACGCCTCCAAGCCGCCAGGAGAGTGGCAGACCCTTGACATCGTCTTCCGAGCCCCGAAATTCGATTCCGACGGGAAGAAATTCGCCAGTGCCCGCTTCGATAAGATCGCACTCAACGGTCAGGTCGTTCAGGAAGACCTGGAGGTGCCCTACCCGACCGGGAACAACTGGCGGAACACGGAGCACCCGACCGGGCCGATCATGCTTCAAGGGGATCACGGCTCCGTGGCGTTCCGGAACGTCAGAGTCCGCACTTTGACGCCACGTTGAGCCCCTGGCCTACTGCCGGTGGGTGTTGAAAACAACGAACCAGGCATCGTCCATGACGCCGGGTCCGTTTCTTTTTCAGGGATCAAGCCGTCGGCCTGTTTACCTGTGGTGCCGGGCGACCTTGTGAACGCCATGGGCTTTCGGGTGTGACGCACCGACGTTCTGAACCGTCGCCCCGCCGTGGACTAGAACCCATCGACCCCGGGGGCCGCGAACCCAGTGCGGCCCTGCGGTCGCGGCGACGGGCGTGGCCGTGGTCCCCGTGTTCGAGTTCAGCGTGGGGTTGACGCTGACGTTGACCGTCACGCCGGGGCTCGTCGATGACGTGGTGGTCGTCGAGTTCGCCGGCGTCGAGTTCGCCGCGGGGGTGGAGGTCGTCGTGGTTGTGGCGGTGGAACTCGTCGGCGAAGGGGTCGCGGTGGTCGAAGTGGGGCTCGACGCGGGAGTCGGGGCCGAAAGGGTCGGCGTCGGTGTCGTTACGACCGGAGTCGGAGTCGGTGTGGCCACCGGAGTCGGAGTCGTCACGGGTGCGGGTGTCGCCACGACCGGCGTCGGGGTCGTCACGGGTGTCGGTGTCGGCTTCGGCGCCGGGGTCACCGGGGCGGGCGTCCCGGTGCTTCCGGACGGGAAGGTCGTCCAGGGTCCGCCGCCCGGTCCTTGGGTGATGAACACCGAGTTCTTGAGCACGGACTGGGTGCTGTCAGGGCCGTTGATGACGACCGTGGCCGTCTCGATCGCTCCCGGGGGGGCATTGAAGGTGTTGCTGCCAACCACGTCAAAGCCGCCCGAAGCGTTGGCGATGACGCTTCCCGCGGAGATGTGTCCGTCGCCCCAGTCGATTCCGACCTGGAAGCTCGACGCGGTCGTGCCCAGGAGGTTCGACGTGAAGGCGAGGATCGTCCCTGAAAAGTTCGGGTTCCCGCTCGTCAGGATCAACGGGATTTGAGACTGCGACACGTTCGGCAGCGTGACCGCCGGGCTGATCCGCCCGATGGTCCGGTTGCCCTCGTTGAACCAGATCGAGCCGTCAGGGGCCGGAGAGATCGACGTCACGTTGGCCGTGGCGTCTCCCGCGCGGTCGGGCAAAATCGTGGTCACGCCTTGGGGCGAGAGCCGGGCGACGACCGGACCGGGCTTGTTGGAAAGCGGCCCGTTGGCCGCGGGCTGGAGCGTGTACCAGAGGTTCCCGTCAGGCGACTGGCTCAGGCTCGTCAACTGTCCCGCGGGGGTCGTGAAACTTCGGACGTTTCCCGAAGGAGTGATCGAATTCAACGACCCGGAGTTCAGGAACCAGAGGTTGCCGTCTCCCCCTGCGGTGAGGTGGGCGTTGGAGAGGTCGACTCCGCTGCTTCCGACGTTATACTCAGTGACATTGCCCGCCGTGGACACCTTGCCAATTTTGTTTGAGTCCACGAACCAGAGGTTGCCGTCCGGCCCGGAAGTCAAGGAGGAGACGCTGGTCGCCCCCTTCACCATCACTTCGGTCACGTTCCCGTTGGGGACGAATCTTGCGACTCCGGCCCCGTTCTGGACATTCGTAAACGCGACCCATAAGTTCCCATCCGGCCCCATGGTCGCCGCGCCGGGGGTGTCGTCGTAGGACGGGAAGAGGAACTCCTTAACCGTGCCGTTGGGAGTGACCTCCCCGACCTTGCCGCGGTAACTGTAGCCGACCCCTTGATTCGGCGTCTGGACGCTGAACCAAACGTCGCCGCTCTTGTCCGCCGCGATACCCGCGATGGTGGCCGGTTCCATCGACGATGGGAGAGCGACGTCGGTCTTCGTTCCCGAGACGTCGAGCCTGGCCAGGGAGGCGGTCGGCGTTCCGTTGTTTTGAACGAACCAAAGGCTGTTATCGGAAGCGGCGACCATCGGTCCCGCCTGGACGGTCGCCGGGAGTGTCGTCACATTGGCGACGACGCCCGACAAGAGTGCGCGACCCTCCAGAGTCTCCACCGCGACGGCAGGCCGGTGCCTCCGCGACCGTTCCGTAGACCGAAAAGATGCCGAGCGGCCGCCGAGTCCGAAGCCGACGTGACGAGCATCCATGAACCATCCACTCCTTCCCAGAGACCGCGGGCCGGAACTCGTCCGGATGAGGGCCCTTGGCCCCCAACGCGCCGGGGATCAACGACCCCGACACCTCCCACGCGACGCCTCGGATCGCTTCCGCGCTCAGATGACGTCAGTTCTTTCATCGTCACGCCGCACGCGGAACTTTTGGATTTTCCGGATTATTCTGATCAAGCGAGTTTCAACGGTTTTGAAGCCATTCATGCACCGAAGCGCTAATTAATGCGCGGGATTGTCCGCCGGCTTGAGAATCACGGTGACTTTTCGCCGTGACATCGGTTGGCAAGGACCGGTTTTGGCGTTACTTTCTGCAAATCTCTTCCAGAAACGGCCTATCGAAGCCAATGCCGGATGTCGTCAAGGTGTCGTTAAAGAGCGGCCGGGACGTCGCGAATTTCCACGGAAGCCCAAGGAACGCATCATGATCGAGAAACCTTCGCTGGAAGCCGGCTCAGGGGCTCTACTCGACAACCTCGCGTCGAGGGTCGACGGCCTTGAGGGGGAGAATCGGAAGCTCGCTTCCGCGACGGATCGGCTTGCGAGGGAGAATCGTCGGCTTCGTGTCGGTGCGTTCGTCTGCCTTCTGTCCGGCGGACTCTTCGTCGCCGTCGGGGCCACGGGGAGGGAAACCGCTGAGATTCCCGCAGTCATCGAGGCCGAACAGTTCGTCGTTCGCGACCGCGACGGCAAGGAGCGTGCCCGACTCGCCGTGGGCACGGACAATTCCCCGCGACTGGTGTTCCTCGATCAGGAAGGTCGAGTCCGGGTCCAGGTCAGTGTCGGACCGAATGGAACTCCGGGTATTCGCCTGCTCGACGAGGCACAGAAGGCCGCGGTGGGTGTCTCGGTCTCTCCGGGAGGACGGCCCGGCCTGGTCTTTACCGACCGCGATGGTCGGTCCCGGGCAAATCTCTCGCTCCAGGACGACGGGGCGGCGAGCGTCACCTTCAAGGACCCCAAGGGTAAGTCGCGAATGGTCCTCGACACCCTGGCCGACGGTACGCCGGGGCTCAGTTTGCGTGACGCGAACGAAGGGATGCGATTCTCGCTCGTGGTCCTGCCCGGCGGGCTTCCCGGCTTGAATTTTGTCGACCATGAGGGTGAACCTCGGATCGTCATTCATACGAATCCTGACGGCTCCCCGCACCTTCGGATGCTCGGCAAGGACCGGAACATCGTGTTCGAAGCTCCGAGCCCCGGGCCGGTCGCGGCACCTGCCTCACCCGCGAGGCGCTGAACTTTGACAGACACATGGAGCGCCAAAAGGCAGGAGGCTCGCAAAGTCCGTTTTGGTCCTCCCGAGAGAAAGGGTTCTGATGAAGGTTCCCCGTCGCCTTTAAATCGAACGACCCTCATCGCCTGTTTCGCGTCACCTTCTCCCTGGAGGAGAAGAGTCAAGATTGCACTTCGCAATCCTCCTTCGCGGTAAATCGGGAGAGTTGACGCCGACACGAACGGCGGATACCCTGCACCTGGCCGTTCCAGGCCGGTTGGTTCCATTCCGGCCCTGCTGACGACGAATCTCGCTCTTATATCTTTCTTAACCGTCCCACAATTCGTCGCCGAACAGATTCCGGGAGGACTCCGGTAAGACTCCGGAACGTCCGCGCGGCCATGGAAGGCCGCCCCGGTCGCGACCTTTTTGCGTGCGTCGTCGGCACGCCGCCGACATGTGTGGAAAGGGAAAGAAAGTGGTGGAGACGAGTGTCGGGCACGTTTATGATGCGCCGAGACGCGGAATCGCCGCGGACACTTTTCTCCTCTCCGGCTCGGAAACGGAGCGTTTGATCGCTTTCCCGGAAGGATCAATCCCCCATGGATTTCGATAAGATCCCCGCCGAACCGTCGCGCCGGACGTTCTTGAAGGCAGCGGGAATGACGACCGCGGCGTTCTCGGCCCCGTTCGTCCACTCCTCGAACAAGTCCGCGATCAAGGCTCCCGTCGTCGGCGAAGGCGCATTCCGGTTCGAGTGCCAACATGACTGGCTGAAGGCACCGGATCACATCCACTGGTATGAAACGCACGGAGTCGCCGTCGACAAGGCGGGCGACGTCTATGTCACCCACCGCGGTGGCGGGGACCGGCCGAAATCGTCGACCCTCGCGCAAGACACGATCGTCGTTTTCGATTCCGACGGGACTTTCATCCGGTCCTTCGGCAAGGAGTATCACGGCGGCGGCCACGGCATCGACGTCCGTGAGGAGAACGGCACGGAGTATCTCTATCTGTCTTTCATGTTCCCCGTGAACGTCGTGGTGAAGACCGACCTCAAGGGCGAGGTCGTCTGGAGCAAGGACAGGAAAGACCTTGCCCTCTGTCACAAGTACGACGACGAGAAGGCGCGGTATTCCCCCACCAACGTCGCCTTCGCTCCCGACGGCGGGTTCTACGTGGCCGACGGCTACGGATCGAACTATATCCACCAGTACGACAAGCATGCCGAGTGGGTGCGTACTTGGGGCGGAACGGGAAAGGCCGTCGGCCAGTTCCAGACGCCGCACGGGATCTGGCTCGACGACCGAATAAGGCACGAACCGTCGCTGGTCGTCGCGGACCGCGCCAACGCCAGGCTTCAATATTTTTCACTCGACGGCAAACCGTTGAAGGTCGTCGAGGGAGTCAGTTTCCCGGCCCACTTCGACACCCGTGGTGATGTCCTGCTCGTCCCCGACCTGCATGCCCGCGTGACGCTGATGGACCGCGAGAACCGAGTGATCACGCATCTGGGCTACGACGCGGAGTGGACGAAGAAAGTTTTGGACGGATTCAAGATGAGGTCGAACCCGTCGAGCTGGGAGCCGGGCCGGTTCGTTCATCCACACGACGCCTGTTTCGACCGGGACGGCAACATCCTCGTTGCCGAATGGGTCGCGACGGGTCGAGTGAGCAAGCTCAAGAAGGTTTCTTCGTGAATGTTGTGAGTCCTTAGATCGGGTTCCCGGATCGGACGGATTTACGACGAGTCCGTTTCCTTGGCGGGCGACCGACGTTTCGAACCCTTTGACGAGAACCCGCGGTCCGCCTGCGGCCTCGAAGTCGAACCACGGCGACGCCTTCTCGGAGACCTTGACGACGCGGTCAGCCGTCGAGATTCCACCACCACCTCGCGAATCCTCTCAACAATGCCCGCTTTCATTCACCTTCCGTGTCCCTGCGGCCGGACCCTCCGGGTCCGGGAAGACCAGCCTGGCACGTCGATCCGTTGCTGGGGCTGCGGCCGCGACGTCGTCGTCCCTTTCCTCAAGGTCGGCGGCAGACTCGCGGGCGCTTTCACGCGCGCGGTCGTCGGTTCGCTCATGCCCGACCTCTTTTTCCGGGCCTTCGGCTGTGCATTTGTACTTTCGTTACTTTTGCTGACCCCTTACGCGGGCCGATGGCTGGGACTCGCGTTCGCCCTGGTGATGGCCGTGCTCTATCAAGACCTGATCCGCTTCGCGGGCGAATCACCGCGCGGAGTTCCGGTCGGACTTTACGCACTCCACGAGAAGGGATGGATGAAGCGCTGGCTCTTCGCCGTGCTGGCCGTCAGCGCCCTGTTCGCTCCCTTGTTCTTTCGAAATTGGGGGCATCTGCTTCCCGGCCAACGACCTTTCCCGATCGAACGAACCTTGATGATGATGTCGTTCGTGGGGTGGCTGATCATCCCGCTCATTCTTCTCGCCGCCAATGCTCACGATCGCGCGGGGAGACTCTCGCCGAACCAAACGCTTCTTATCCTCGTGAAACACCCCTGGGCGACGCTCACCGCCCTGCTCGTCCTGCCGATCGGCTTCTGCCTGGTCGAATTGCTCCTCACGCTTTTCGCCTGGTATGAGAATCTGCTCCCGCTTCTCGTGCGCGATCTCTTCCCCTCGCGCGCGCAGTTCAACAGGATCGAAATCGACAAAAACTCCCTCTTCTATTTTGATCTCTACATGGTCGATCGGCCGATGGACCTCCTCATCGAGAACGGCCTCCCCGATCATTTTCGCGCGATGAGTCGCGGTTTTTTCCTGACCGGCACGATTCCCGAGTCGCTCACATACGGCAATAAGATCCGAGTCGATCCGCTACAGTTCCAATGGTCCGGGGAGTTGTATCTCCTCGCGCGATTTATCTTCTCGGTACTTTCGCTTTCCGCGGCGGGAACGGTCCTGGCGGTCCAGGCGTACTGGCTCGGGCTAATCACCTCGATCGGTTCGTCGCGGCCCGGTCCGCTCCCTTCGGGTTCGAGCCCGGCGGCCGCCTCTTTCCAAATCGCGGACCCCGATACCGCCTCGGTCGAAATCCGTCCCCCAATGGCGGAACCGATCTCGGCGCTTGGATCGGTCGCGTTCACTCCGCCGATCCCGGTTCATTCATCACCGGCACTCTTCCCGTCGGTTCAAACCGTGTTCAAGCCGCCGGCACCTTCGTTCGACCTTGTCGATGCTTCGACCGCCCCGGCCGAATCGAACGGCGCGGGGATGAATGCGTTCGTCGGCGGCCGCTCGACGATTCTGATCGTCGATGACGAGCGCGCCTTTGCTCACGCGATCGGCAAGATACTCGCCGCCCGTGGATTCGCCGTGTTCGTGGCGGCGGACGGAGCGGAGGGCCTGCGTCAGGCGCAGACGTGCAAGCCCGACTTGATCATCCTCGACCTGCTGCTGCCCGACCGTCCCGGGATGGAAATCTGTCAAGCCCTTCGCGCACAAGAATCGACGAAAGACCTGCCGATCGTCGTCGCGTCCTATAAGTCCGGCACCGAAGATGAGGTCGGCGCGCTCTCGCAGGGGGCGGACGACTTTATCGGCAAGCCCTACGCCGTCGAGGTCTTGATCGCGCGGATCGAGAAGCAACTCGAACGGCGTCGGGTCCGAACCGTTTGACACGGAACAGAACCGTCTCAGGCCGCGCTCGTGTTGAACAGCGACTCCTCGCCGCGGACGACTTTGCCCGTGATCGTGTACGTTTGGCCCGGTTCGCGCTCGGGCAATTCGTACATGATATCGAGCATCATGGTTTCCATGATCGAGCGAAGCGCCCTCGCGCCAGTGCCGCGAGCCTTGGCGCGTTGGGCGATTTCCTTAATCGCGTCGGGCGTGAATTCGAGCGCGGCGCCGTCGTAGTGGAAGAGTACCTGGAATTGTTTCGTGAGTGCGTCCTTCGGCTCGTTCAGGATCCGCTCAAGGTCCGCCTCCGAGAGCTGGTTGAGCGGGGCGATCACGGGGAGCCTGCCGATCAGCTCGGGGATCATTCCGTAGCGCTCCAGATCCTCCGGAGTCACCTGTTCGATGAGCTTGTTCCGTTCGACTTCCTTGTCTTCGCCGTCGGCGTCGTGACCGAAGCCGATCATCTTCCGGCCGAGCCGCTTGCCGATGATCTCTTCGAGACCCACGAAGGTGCCTCCGCAAATGAAGAGGATGTTCGTCGTATC
>JAYUFP010000718.1:0-4050 GCA_043738665.1 Isosphaeraceae bacterium | reverse complement strand
ACATTCTCGACCTCGCCAAGATCGAGAGCGGCAAGATGGAGGTCCGCACCGAGGACTTCTCGATCCGCGACGTCTGCGAAGGGTTGACGAATCTCGTCCGGCCGATTGCCGAGCGAAAAAACATCAACCTGGAAGTCCGTCTGGACGAAGCGATTCCGCTTTTGCGCCAAGACCCCGGCAAACTCCGGCAGGTGATCTACAATCTGCTCTCGAACGCGATCAAGTTTACTCCCGAAGGAGGCCGGGTGACCCTTTCGGCCCGAGTCGATGGCAGGTTCGCCGTGATCGAGGTCGAGGATACTGGGATCGGGATCGCCGAGGAGGATCGCGAGAAGATCTTTGAGAAGTTCCGCCAGGCCGGGATTCCGGGCGCGGAGGGTTCCGTGCTCACGCGCGAGCATCAAGGTACCGGTCTGGGGCTCTCGATCGTACGCGAGCTGTCCAAGCTGCTCGGCGGAGACGTCGTGCTGAAGAGTCAGCCGGGGCAGGGAAGCACGTTCACCGTGCGGGTGCCGCTCCAGCTTCCGGGGAATCGGAAGTTCGAGGTCAGTCTTTCCGACGAGCGGATCGACCTCACGAAGGCACGGCGCGTGGAGGCCCGGTCTCCCTTTCCTGCACTCGATCGGAACGGGCCGGAGACGTTCCCGCCGCAGCCGCACCGCTCTACAGGTGACCCGTGGCGAGGTGTCGGCAAGGAACGTTGAGGAATGACGGATTCACTCTCCAAGGATGATCAAGGGTTGGATCGCGGCTCCGCCCCGAACGCCGCGGCGCTCGGCTCGGGCAGGAACTCGTCGGCGGGGCGTCCGTAGATCATGTCGTCCACCGCCACGGCGAAGTCGCCTTCGGTCATGCGTCCGGCGAGGCGGTCGAAGCGGACTCGAGTATCCACGACGATCAGGGCCGTCGCGATCACGTAGGTCAGGTTAACTGCGATCGGCCAGCCGTAAGCGAGCGCGAACGGCACGGCGACCGCCACCCCCGCTCTTCCGCCGACACCGAACTGATTGGCGGCAAGCCAGACGGCGTTGACCACCAGGAAGACCGCCGCGAGCAAGAGGCCCGCGATGAAGATCGAAGCGACATAGGCCCCAAGCCAGACGCCGATCGTGATCGACATCGCGCGAGTCGCCGTCGGGGCCGTCAGGGATGTCCGCACTCCGACGGCCGCCATGAACGCCCCGACAACGAGGACTTCGACTCCCCAGCGAACCGCTCGCGAGATCGAGATCGATTCGGTCGCCGCACCCAAGACCCAGGCGACGAACGCCGCGACGATCAGCCAGCGAATCGCATGCAGGCTTCCCCAGAGTTTTGCCCTTACGATCGACTTCGCGTCGAGCGGGCTGGTGAGCAAGGCGTCCCACGTCCCGCGCTCGCGTTCCGAAGAGATCGAAACCGCGGCGCGGAGGCCGATCGCCCACTCGATCAGGTAGGCGACAAACGTGCCGCTCTCGCCGATCCATCGCTCGAGCTGGAACCGCGCCCAGTCGGCCGAGTCATACGAGCCGTAACCCATCACTGGGGCGATCATGACGACCGTCAGGACAAGGCTCCCGCCCCCCAACGCCGCGACCAGAAGAATCCCGGCCCAGCGTCCGAATCGCCCGAGCGTTCCCACACGTTCGATGAACAACTCCTTCCAAAGCATCGGCCGGTCTTCATTGACAGGCGGCACGAAGAACGGCCGGTGCGATCTCCGGGATATGCGTTCGCCGTCGAGCGGGGCAAGACACGAAGGCCTGAGCCGCCAACTCGCCAAGGCCACTCCCGCCACTCCGATCAGGAGCCAGAGCCCCGAGGAGACCCACGCCACCGTCGGGTCACCGAAATAGGCGAGTACGAGGAGCCCCGTATAAGGGTTCAACGACGCCACGAGGTCTAACGTGCCCGGTACGAATCCGACCAGATTGGCCAATGGCGAGAGCATGAAAAACAGGTCGATCAGGTAAACTGAAAGGAGCGCGTCTCTGCCGCGCCGAGAGAGCGTCGACGCCAGTGCGGCGAGCCCGCCGCCGCCGATCGCGACCGCCGATGGGAGCGCGAGATAAATCCCAAACCCGGCGACACCGATCCCGCCGAGTCCGGCGAGCCACGTCAGGGCGGGAAGGCAGGCGAGCAGGATCATCCCCACCTGAGCGAGCTTGCCGACCAGCCGTCCCGAGACGATCTCGCGCGACTTCGCGCGAGTCGTCAACAAGAGCGCCAGTACGCCTCGCTCCTTTTCACCGGCGAGCGAGCCGGCCATCAACGCGGGACCCAGCACCATGGCGATCGTGATCAGCATCCCTTCGACGATCGCCAGTCCGGTGGGGATTTCGTAGGTCTGCTTGTAATACGGATCCCAACCGAGGTTCACCCACCAAAACCAGTAGGCGATGATCGCGACGAAAAAAACGGCCGCCGCCGCAAGGCAGCGGACCAGGATCAACCAGCCGCGAGCCAGGGCGCGGCGGCATTCGGGTCCACAGAGGGGGCCGAAGATCACGGTCAACAGGTTGCTCACAGTTCGTCGCGCCCCGAGACCGGCTTGCGATTGTCGTCACAGGCCGACTTCACCCGCGGACGTGTCAGGAAGACGAGCATGACCGCCGGATAGATCGAGCCGATCGCGATCATCCCGGCCCCCATAATCGAATACGTGATTGTGTAAATCTTCGTGAACGTCGCCGCGTCCGGAACGCCCTTGGGCCCTTTGACCATGATCCCCTGTTGCTGCATCATCATCTGGCTCACCGCTTCGCCTATCGTCTTCGAGAAGCCAGGCACGATCGCGATGATGAAGAAGCAGTAGACCAGGGCGAGCCTTGCGATCTTGAGAAGCATCGTCCAAAGGGCGAGGTTCCTGGCCCATCCGCGATACCTCAAGAGCCCGATCCCCGAGACGAACATCGCGACGTTCACGATGAGCCCCGTCATGATCTCCACCCAGTACCAGCCTTGAATCTCAGGCTGGTTCATGAGCTTCGATATGTCGAACATGGGCACACCGCCCTTGGGTCGCGCCTCGACCTCTTTGCGTTCGGTCTCGAGCTGCGCCTTCTCGGCGTCGGTCTTGGCCGCCTCGGCACGTTTGGCAAGGTCGTCGAGTTCCCCCTTTCGGACCGCTTCGCCTTGAGCCTCGGCCTTTTTTTGCACCTCGTTCATCGCGTTGATCAGCATCGGCTGTATGGCCAGCGACACGCCCATGCAGAGCCCGCCGATCAGCAGAAGCGACGCGAAAACGATGTTGAAGATCCCCAACAGGCGGGTCGTCCGGTAATTCGGCGGCGGACCTGCGGGCGACGGGGCGGGGGCGTACGACATGACCTGTCAGTCTCCAAAAGAGTCTCTGCATTCGGCCCGTCATCGGGCATCCTTGACAACTGTCAGACAAATTCCGGTCCGAGGCAAGAGGCTGAGGCCTCCGCGATCGCTTTGTGCCGGTGTCCGGTGGCGCTGCATCGTTCGACTTCGCAAGGTGGATCGTTCCCGAGGCCCATTTATTGTGCGGCAATTCACGACGGTTTGCCCGAGCGCGACAGTAAAATCAACCCCACGACGGGATAAATCGCCCCCAGCGCGAACGACATCACGGCGTAAATGTAACCCAACGCCGAGAAGATCTGGACAAACTCGCCTGGCTCGATGTCGGCCGTCGGCATGGCCCCGGAATTCCGAGAGGCAATCGCTTGGCGGAGAACACTCCGGCCGAACTCCGTCCCTGCGAACTCCGAAAGCGCCTCGCGAACTCCCGGCACCACGACGACCCCCAGGAAAAGGCTTAGCGCCGCGAGTCGAAGAATCTTGAGCCCCAGGACGATGATCGCGAGTCTCTTGACGCGCCACGACCGACCGAAGATCAAGCCGATCCCCGAAACGACCATGAGAAGGTTCAAGATCGGCCCCGTCACGACCTCAGCCCAGAGGTAGCGTGAGAGCCAGGGAAGGCCCGAGTTCACCTTATCGAAATTAGGGCGTGTAGACAAATCCCAGGGGTTTTGAGCAGGATAGGTAAGGATTCCCTCTAAGTTTCGCAACAGGAGTGCTGCCGATGCGCCGTCACGAGAT
>JAYUFP010000717.1:0-12125 GCA_043738665.1 Isosphaeraceae bacterium | reverse complement strand
GGAGAAAAAAGGTGTCAGGAATCCGTTGGCGCACCCAATGGCGAAGGGCGAATGAAAAGTACGGCAAGACGAATGACGGACATGGAATCGAAGACCTTCGGATGATCGGCCATCCGGAATCCGCCATCCGCCATTTCTCCCGACGGTCTTCGCGAGCTTTAAAGGGGGCGAGCGACCGGTGGGGACTCCCCAAAAGGCCCCGGTCCATGCCATAATCGGGTCGGTGGCGTGACGCTCGGGTAAGTTGGAAACGCGAG
Organism: Isosphaeraceae bacterium; assembly: GCA_043738665.1. Classification (GTDB taxonomy): domain Bacteria; phylum Planctomycetota; class Planctomycetia; order Isosphaerales; family Isosphaeraceae; genus JAYUFP01. The sequence goes on along the minus strand of JAYUFP010000717.1, from coordinate 11,868 downwards.
TCCGCACGGAAGAGGAATGATGACCGAGAGTCGTGAGCGAGCGCCGATCTTCGTCCACCTGTTGCCGACCTTGATCCCCCCCGGAGCCCTCAAAGGCGGCGTGGCCGTGGTGGTCGACGTGCTCCGCGCGACCACCGTGATGGTCCGTGCCCTGGCTTCGGGTTGTGCCTCGGTGATTCCTTGCGGTGAGGTCGATGAAGCGTTCAGACTGCGCGACTCGCTGCCCTCGGGCACCGCCCTGCTTGCCGGAGAACGCAAAGGGCTGCCGATCGCCGGTTTCGACCTCGCGAACTCGCCGCGTGCGTACTCGCCGGAGGTCTGCTCCGGCAAGACCCTGGTCATGACCACCACGAACGGCACCCGCGCAATCCTCGCGAGTCTTGAGGCCGAAGTCGTGATGATCGCGGCGTTCACGAATCTCATGGCGACGGCCGCGGCGCTTCACGACTCGGAACAACCGATCCACATTGTTTGCTCGGGGACCGACGGTCGGATCAGCTTTGAAGACTCGGTGCTCGCCGGCGCGCTCGCGTGCGACTTTCAGACGTCGCGAAGGCTGGGAGTTCCCCCGAGGCCGTTCGGCAACGACGAGGCCCATATCGTCTCGCGGCTCTGGGCGACCGTGCCGATCGACGACGTGGACGGCGACGACTCCGACCTGACGAACGTCTTGAGCCAGGGCAGGGGGGGGCGCCGGGTCCGCGAGATCGGGCTCGCCGACGACATCACCGATTCGGCCCGTCTCGACAGGTTCCCGATCGTCGCCGCCCTCAACCGCGACCCGTTCGGGGTGGTCCGGGTCCGTTAAGAATCAGTCCGGAAAGAAAATGGCGAATGACCGATGACGGATGACGGATGACCGATCGAAGCAACGAGAAATTGAGCGAAGCGGCGGAGGATTTCCCGCCTTCCCGTGAGTATCCGTCATCCGTCATCCGGAATTCGTCATCCGCCATCCGTCATCGTGACACGATCGAAACGAAGAAACGGGGAAGGCCCTGCCAAGGTCAGGCCCCGCGGGAGAATGAACCGATGGACATGGATAAGCTGGTTTCATTGTGCAAGCGTCGCGGGTTCATCTTCCCGTCGAGCGAGATCTACGGCGGAATCAACGGGTTCTGGGACTACGGCCCGCTCGGCGTCGAGCTCAAGCGGAACATTAAGGACGCCTGGTGGCAGGACAATATCAAAGGCCACGACGACGTCTCCGTCCACCCCGGAGCGCCCGGCGCTTATGAGATGACCGGGCTTGATTGCTCGATCATCATGCACCCGAAGGTCTGGGAGGCCTCGGGGCATGTCGGCGGGTTCAGCGACCCGATGGTGGATTGCCGGGACTGCAAGGGTCGGTTCCGGGCCGACCAGGTTGCGGTGATGCTCCTCACCGACCGTTCCGGACCGGAGGGGATGGAAAATCCCAGAACCCTCGTCTTCAGCGCCGTGGGTGGTCAGGCGGAGGTCGAGGCCGAGAACAAGAAGGGCATCGAGAAGTACCTCAAGACGAACGAGAAGATCGGCGCGACACCGCCCCTCGTCGTGACGCTCGTTGAGTTGAAGGAACGCCTGGAGGTCTACACCAAGGTTCCCTGCCCCAACCTGAACTGCCGGAAGCCCGGAACCCTCACCGAGCCCCGCGCCTTCAACCTGATGCTCGAGACGAACATCGGGGCCGTCGTCGAGAACGCGAACAAGACCTATTTACGCCCCGAGACCGCCCAGGGCATCTTCGTCAACTTTAAGAACGTCGTCGACACCAGCCGGGTCAGATGTCCCTTCGGGATCGGACAGGTCGGCAAGAGCTTCCGGAACGAGATCACGCCAAGGAACTACATCTTCCGCTCGCGAGAGTTCGAGCAGATGGAGATCGAGTTCTTCTGCAACCCGGACGAGTCGGAACACTGGTACAAATTCTGGCGCGACAAGCGGTTCGCCTGGTACGTCACCCACGGCCTCAAGTCCGACAACCTCCGACTCCGCGACCACGACCCCGACGAGCTCGCGTTTTACTCCAAGGCCACCGCCGACATCGAGTACGCCTTCCCGTTCGGCGTCAGCGAGCTCGAAGGGATCGCGCACCGGAGCGATTACGACCTCAAGCAGCACCAGAAGTTCAGCGGCAAGGACCTCAGCTATTTCGACGAGGAACGCTGGGAACGCGACAAGGCGGGTCTCGGCCTGACGGCGTTCAAGGACTACCTGAAAGGCCGTGAAGGGCAGGAAAAGCCGGGATTCCCGTATCAGTACGTGCCGCATGTGATCGAGCCCTCGGCGGGGGCCGACCGCGCGACGCTGGCGTTTCTCTGCGAGGCCTACCAGGAAGACCAGGTCGGCGGCGAGACGCGGACCGTCCTCAAGTTCCATCCCAGACTCGCGCCGATCAAGGCTGCGGTTTTCCCGCTCGTGAAGCGCGACGGGATGCCGGAGCTCGCCGAGAAGATCTACCGCGACCTCAAGAAAGAGAACAACGTCTTCTTCGACGAGAAGGGGGCGATCGGCCGGCGTTACCGTCGCCAGGACGAGGCCGGGACGCCGTTCGGGATCACCATCGACAGCCAGACCCTGACCGACGGCACCGTCACGTTCCGCGACCGCGACAGTTGCCGGCAGTGGCGCGTTCCGTCGGCGGGAGTCGTCGACGCGGTCCGCGACCTGCTTAAGGGAACGGCGACGATTCCCGGGGCGTAATCGACCCGAGCCCCTATCCGTCGCGACCGGCGGCGGATAGGGTTTGGGAAAGAGGGGATTGATCCATGAAACCCTGCATCAGTCAGGCCACCACACTCAGCACGCCGTTCGAACAGGATCTAACGTCCTATTCGCGCGCCGGCTGGACTTCCGTGGAACTCTGGCTGACCAAGCTCGAGACCTATCTCGAAAGACACACGGTGGCTGAGGCGAAAGCCCTGATCGACGGCCAGGGGCTCACCCCCGCGGCGGCCTCGGTTCAAGGGGGCTTGCTGCTCTCCCGCGGGGTCGAGCGCGAGGTGCATTGGGAGCATTTCCAGAAGCGGTTGGCCATTCTCAATGAAATCGGAGTGCCGACCCTGATCGTCGCCGCCGACTTCAACCGCGAGCTTTCGCCCGACGACTACCGCCGCGCCGCGGGAGCCCTCGCCGAGGCCGCCGAGACGGCGCAGGGCTACGGTGTCCGGCTCGCGCTCGAATTCCAGAAATCGGCAAGGTTCTGTGCGAGCCTCGATACGACAGTGGCCCTCATCCTGCAAAGTGGCGCGGAGGGCGTTGGAGTTTGCCTCGACCTCTTTCATTACTACACCGGGCCGAGCAAGTTCGAAGACCTCGCCTACCTGACGCCGGAGATCCTCGCCTGGGTCCAGTTGTGCGACCTCGCGGGAACTCCTCGCGAACTCGCCGCGGATTCCGACCGGATCTTCCCCGGCGAAGGGGATTTCCAGACCGAGCCGTTCCTGGAGCAGCTCGGACGGATCGGCTATGAGGGTTACGTCTCGCTCGAAGTGCTGAACCCCAATCTCTGGCAGATCCCGGCCGATCGCGTCGCGGACCTCGGGTTTCAGGCGCTGGGGCGGACGCTCGGGAAATGGGGCGCACCGGACCCTCGGCTCTCCGGGGCCGTAGGGACTCAATCGCAGGCCGAGGGAGGATCCTGACCTTGGCCGTCGCCTCCCTCACCCCCATGGCGGTCGTTTACCGCGAGGAACAGAACTTCGACTGGCGAGTGTATTTCGCGATGGCGCTGATCGAGGCGTTCGCGGGGTCGAGTCTGGCCTGGGTCTACCAGTCGGGGGGAAACCCGGCCGCGCAAGGCGGTCTTACGGGACTGGTGTTATCACTCGGGGCCCTGGGAGCGTTCGCCCTGCCGATGATGATCGTGGTCGGCCTGCTGCGGATGACCACCGAGGTAACGCCGACGGACCTCCGCATCTGGTTCGGCTGGATTCCCACGTACCGCCGGTTCGTGCCGATCGGGATGGTCCAGAGGATCGAGGTCGTCACTTTCCGCCCCATGGTCGAACACGGCGGCTGGGGGATTCGTTCGGGGCGAGACGGAGAGCGGGTTCTGAACGCGAAGGGGAACCGAGGCGTCCGGCTCGAACTCTCCGACGGGACCAGGCTCCTGATCGGCAGCCAGAAACCCGAGGCCCTGGCGCTGGCCATCGAATTGGCATTGCGGCCGGGGGGCTAATTCCGGGCGCGGCTTGAGAGTCACGCGACCAACTCGCACTCCGGAACCACATCGACCACCCGCACCGATTCAACTCTTGCCTTTCGCATCGGCCTGCCGACGGCCTCGTCGAAGACCCGGTATGCGGAACGGGTCAAGACGAACGCCGCGATCGCCTGCCAGGCCATCCCCAGGGCGACCGTCACCACGACCCAGCGCGCCGCGGGATACTCGTCGAGGTCCAGAAACTCAAGCGCGGGGTATGTCCCCGTGTGCATCATCGCACGCGCCTCGTCATAGTTCACCAGCGAGAGCCACGTCAGGTAGGCGGGGCATTCAATACCCAACATAACGTGGCTCACGGCCAGCGGGATGACGGCGTAAAGCATGAAACTCATGCTCAAAATGATCGCTGGAAGGATCGTCCGGTTCATGGCTTCCTTGCGGTCCTTGGCCCAGAGCGCCGTCCTCGCCCCCAGGGCCGCCACCAGCCGGCACGAGAGGGCGATATTCGCCATCGCGATCACAAACCCGAGCGGGTGAATCGCCCCCGCGGTGAGCCCGATCAGGTTCAACACCAAGATCGTGACGAAGAACGCCCGGTATCTCCAGATCTGGCCGAACATCTTGGCGCGGATGATCTCCTTGCCGGTCAAGGGGGTCGCGATCAGGCCGAGCCAGGTGTCCTTTTCCTTCTCGACGGAAAGGCTCTCCGAGACGGCGCCCGCGAAGATCAAGACGGCGAAGACGTGACAGATCGACGTCAGTTGCCGCACCGCCACGGCCAGTTCCAGCCTGGCTGTGCCGGGCAAGGCGGGGGTCGTCTCCCGGATATTCAGGATCAGCCGGACCAGCGGGTGTATATTCAGCACGCCGCTCTGCAACTTGGTCGCGCCGTAACCGTTCGCGAAGAGTTCCCGATACGCGGGGACCGCCAGCCAGTAAAAGGCCGCGAAAAACGCCGCGATCACCCCCCAGCCGACGACCGCGCCGAGGATCCGTTCGAAGACGTTGGTCATCGGGATCGAGTGGACCTCGTGCCAGAAAACCGGGTCGTCGCCGCAAGGGGGACGGAGCTGTCTCGGGGCGCGCCTGGCCATGCGTTTGAGAAGACTGACCCCTTCCCTGTCGTACAGCGCACGGCTCGCCGGGCGGAGCCGGATGACGGCCAGGAAAGTCGCCGCCACACCGATGCCGACCTGCATCGCGATCATCTTGGGGAGGACGTGAAGAAGTGGCCCGCGCCCAAGGCCCGGCGCGAAGCTCAACGCCGCGACTATTGGCGTGCTATCGAGGATCTGCAGGGCAACTGGAGCGATAAAGAACGCCGCGGTCGACCAAATCCTTGGAAGAATCAGCACGCAGGAAATCGGAAGAAGGATCCAGTATAAGAGGAATCGAATGGTCAAGAGTGTCGCTTCGCGGGCCGTCGCCGCGCGGACCGAGGAGAGGATCGCCACGCCCGCAGTCACGAAAGTGAACGACAAGATCCCCGCGGTCGCCAGCATGATCAATTGAGGATCGAGCCCGAAAGCGGGCACCATCAACGCCAGGATCGGGAACACCGCCGCAAGTCCGGAGAGCTGGCGAATCATCCCCGAGCCTAGAGCCCCCAGGACGATCTCGGCACTCCCAAGTCGGCTGGCGAGCAGCGCGTCAATGCTTTTCTTCTCCCGCTCGCGAGAGATGATCGGAGCGATCTCGGTGCCGACGCCCGCCCAGGCCAGAAATGTCAACGCGCCGACCACCTCGCCAAACGTCTGAAGCGAGAACCTCCGCGCCCCTTTCAGCGAGGTCCGGTCCCTGCCGATGTCGTCACAGATCGCCGCGTGCAGCACGATCACCACCAGGACCGTGAACGCGGCCACGCCACGGCTCCAGAACGTCGATCTCCGCCGCGAAGCCGTCAACAACTCACGACGGACAATCGGTCCGAAAGCCATGGGCAACATCCCGGGTCGCAGCTCTTACAATTGTCGCACGGTCTTTCATTAGACAAACCCGGCGCTTCGGTTGCAAGAGGGAGGGATGAGGATGTCGCCGCTTGTCGCGATCAGACCCTGAGCCAGCGAACCGTCTTCTTGCGGTCCAGGGCGGGCCAGACCTCGAAGAACCGCGTGCGGGAGTCGGCGGCCTCTCGGGATTCGCGTTCGAGGAGCCTGCCGGCGGCGAAGTTGAACGGCCCGAGGTCAGGACGGGCGAGAGCGGCCTGTTGAATCACCACTCCCGCAACCACGGCGTCCTGGTGCAAACCTAAAATTTCCTGGACCTTGCGCGCTTTCTTGGCGAACTGGGCGGCGTCGGTCGAGCTTTTGTGGTCGAGGGCCTCTTTGACGGCCTCGGCCGCGTAACGGGCGCGCTTGGCGTGCTTCCTCACGGCGTGAAAATGGTCTTCAGGGTCGTCCGGGGAGAGCGCCCTTCCGCCGCGCTTGAGGGCCTTCCAGGTCTCGTCCACCAATGAAGGGAGCACGTCGCGGCATTCCTGGTAGGCGTCGTCCGTAAACGGCAGTGCGACAAGACCTTGTGCGATCTCATCGGTCAAGGCGCCGAAGCGATCGCCGCGAAGGGCTTCGCGGAGCGTCTCGGAAGCCTCGGCGTGCTTCCGGTCGAGCTCGGCGAACAGAGGGGCGAGCGCGGCGGCCGTGTCGGTCTCTTCAGCGGCGGTCGCGAGCCGGTGGCGGAGGACGTCCAGGTCGCGCACCGCGCCGAGCTCACCGCCGAGCCATTTCAACTCGGCGCTCACATGGCCGGCCCAGGCCGGGTCGATCAGCGTATGGAATGTCCCGAGCGCACTTCGGAGCCGCCGGGTGGTGACCCGAAGCTGGTGGATCCCTTCGACGTCCCCATCAGCAGCCTTCGATTCGTGCGTCTTCAGCCATCGCAGGCCGGTCTGCAACGAGGACTGAACCGCATTCGCCGCCGGGTCGCCGGGCGCAACGGACGGCGTACTATCTTCAACCCCGGGGGCGGCGTTCGGTATCAGCAGCATCAGACTCACCGATTTCGAAACGAATGATCGCGTAAAGGCCGCGTGAGAGTCGTTTCGACCATGAAGAATTCGCAAACCTGACCATAGCCGAACGTCGATGCTTCCACAAGGCCGACGCACCGCCAAGAAAACGCGTGTTTTTTTATTGACCCCGACGGTGGGAACGGTATCATTTGATTGCATCCATGATCTATAGAATCGGCTCCGCCCTCTCGGCCGCGACTCCCTTCGCGGTGAACGGAGACTTCACGATGGTCTGCGCTACATTCTTGGTGTGTGGCCTTCTGACCGCCTCTTCCTCGGATGCCCCTGTATCAAAAGGGGACCTCGCCACCTACCGACAGGCCCGAGATAGCGCCAAACCCGACGCCGACGCCCAGGTCAAGCTGGCGCTATGGTGCGAGGCCCACGGGCTCCAGGCCGAGCGCCTCAAGCACCTCGCCCGCGCCATTTTGGTCGACCCCAAGAACGCCACCGCGCGGGGGTTGCTCGGGCTCGTCGCTTATCAAGGGCAATGGAAGCGGCCCGAGGCGGTCGCCGAGAAGGTCAAGGCCGATCAAGATCTCAACGCCAAGCTCGCCGAGTACAACGCCAAGCGCGCGGACATGACGGAGAGCGCCGAATCCCACATGCGGCTCGGGCTTTGGTGCGAGGAGAACGGCCTACAGGCCGAGGCGCAGGCCCATTTCGCCAACGTCACCCGGCTCGAACCGAGTCGTGAGACCGCCTGGAAGAAGCTCGGCTGCAAGAAGGTCGGCGGACGCTGGGTCACCGAGACCGAGCTCGCCGCCGAGAAAGCCGAGGCCGAAGCGCAGACGCACGCCGACAAGAAATGGAGGCCGTTGCTGGTCAAGTATCGCGGCTGGCTGAGCGGCAAGGACGCGAGAAAGCGTGCCGAGGCCGCGGCGGCACTCGGCGGGATCTCCGACCCCCGCGCCATGCCTTCGGTCTGGGCGGTTCTGGTGCAAAACTCGCCCTATCACGGGATCGCCGTCCAGGTGATGGGACAGATCGACACGGCGACATCCTCTCGCGCCCTGGCGATCATGGCCGTGATGAATGACGACGCCGAGGTCCGCCGCGCCGCCAACGAAATCCTCAGGCGTCGCGACCCTCGCGAGTTCGCGGGGACGCTCGTGGCCATGCTTCGCGAACCGACCAAATATCAAGTGCTTCCCGTGAACGGGCCGGGGTCGGCGGGGGTCCTTCATGTCGAAGGCGAGCGGTTCGACGTGAACCGGATGTATGTCGCGCCGGCGCCGCCGGAACTTGCCCCGGCTCTGCTCACCAGGGGTCCACTCACGAGGCAACAACAGTTCGATCAGGCCTACAACGCCGGCAACCTTGAAAATCGCCAAGCCGCCGCGCAATTCCTTGAGCAGTTCAGCACTAACCCCGTCGCCGCGCTTTCAAACCCGTCGAACGCGCGGGCTTTGAATCCGAAACCGGTTACGGTGCCATCCCGTGTCGTAAATTCCTCGGCCACTGAGGGTGGGCGACGCGCCCAGGTCGCGATGGAAAACCTTGCCAGGGCGGCCACCGCCGCCAACGCCGCACAGCAGCAGCTCGCCGCGGACGTGAACGCGATCGAGACCAATAATGAGATCGCTTCGCGGACGAACGAACGCGTGGAAGGCGTCTTGAAGGACGTGATCGGCCAGGATCAAGGGCGGGACAAGGAATCGTGGGATAAGTGGTGGACCGAGTTGCAGGGGTACGCCTACTCGGCCCCGAAGAAGCCTGCGGTCAAACCGACCTACACACAGATCGCCAGCCTGCCTTACACGCCCCAGTTCTTGCCCTTCATGGACCGGCACGAATGCTTCGGAGCGGGGACGCTGATCCGCACGCTCGACGGCTCCTGCCCGATCGAAACGATCAAGGTCGGAGACCGCGTGCTGACCCAGGATCTCAAGACCGCGGCGCTGGGGTATCAGGCCGTCACCCGGGTCCACCACAACCCGCCGAGCGCGACGTTCCTGATCAAGGTCAAGGGCGACACGATCGTCTCCAGCCCGTTGCACCGGTTCTGGGTGGTGGGCAAGGGCTGGGTCATGGCCCGCGAGCTTCTGGGCGGTGAAACCCTGCGGCTTCTTGACGGCCCCGCGCTGATCGATTCCGTCGAGAAGGGGATCGTCCAGCCCGTCTACAACCTCGACATCGCCGGGGCCCACGACTTCTTCGCCGGGGCCGCCGCTGCGCTCGTTCACGACAATTCGATCCCCGAAACCCGGATCGAACCGTTTGATGCAAACCCAGAGTCCGCCGCGGCGAAGTGACGGGGTCGTAACGGGTCGAAGGGTTCAATCCCCCTCGACCGATCGAATCGCGGTCAAATCCCGGAGGGCCTGGAACCGATACCGAGGTGTCCAGGCTCCTCCGGAGGATTCGCGTTGCACTCGACCGTCGGTTCCCCCACGCCGGTTCGGTCCTCCCGCCGATTCCGGGTTCGACCTGATCCGCAGGCGCATCGTCCTCGGCCGCGGCGGTGGATGCACCTGCCGGTCGCGCTCGCCACGGCTTTTTGCGTCGTATCGGGAATGGGCGCGGGCGGGGGTTATGCGAATGCGTTTCTCTATGCCGCGCTGGTTCCGCTCCTGCCCGCACTCTTCTGGGGAGCGTACCGAGACGACCTGCGGGGCCGGATCAAGGCGCGCTGGGATGCGCTCAAGACGTATCGCCCAACGACTGACCCGATCCCCTGGAGCTCGACCTGCCTGTTCGTCGTCTTGCCGACGGCGCTTTTCTACGTCTCCAACGGAAAGACGATCGGCGCGGGGGACACCTTACCGGTGATGCCGACGGCCGTGAGCCTCGTCACCGACGGGGATTACCGGCTCGACGAATTCTGTCGCGACGGTTCGCCCGGGAAAATGTTCAACCTCGAAAGGGCCGACGGCTTCTATCTTCGGAGTGCGGGCGACCACATCTACACGAACTACCCGGCGGGGATGACGGTCTTCGCCCTGCCGGTGGCCGTTCTGGCGCGGATCTCGGGCGCGAATTTTGACGACCCAAGGGTGATGTTCCGGCTGGAAAAGGTCACCGCCGTGTGGGTGGGTTCGATCGGCATCGGACTGTTTTTCCTGGTCGCGCTCCAGATCGCTCCGCCGTGGCCGACCCTGGTCATGACGGCAATGCTCGCGACCGGCTCGACGATGTCCACGACGGTCGGCCAGGCACTCTGGCAGCACGGCGGGGTGGTGCTCTGGGCGTCGCTGGCGATCCTCGTGGAGTTCCGATCGAGCCCGCGGCCGACCCTCCGCGGCGTGCTCGTGGAAGGCTTCGCGTGCGGGATGATGCCGGTCTGCCGACTCTCGTCGGCGACGATTCTGGTCCCGCTGGGAATCTGGATGTTCGCGCGCGCGCCGAAGCGCGCGGCGCTCGTCGTGGGGGTCGCATTGCTCACGGCCCTACCTTTCTCGTTGATGTACCAGTCGATCTACGGGAGCCCGCTGGGACCTTCGACATCCCAGATGCAAAGCGGCGTCTGGAGCCGTTCGGTGATCGCGTCGTTGTACGGCGTGTTGTTCAGTCCGTCTCGCGGGCTTCTCGTGTATCAGCCCTGGGTCGTGCTCGGGCTGTTCGGATTGAAACCTGCGATGAGGCGCTTTTCGGGATCGAGAATCGCGCAAGAGCCCAGGAATTGGCGGACGTTCTGTATCGTGGCGATCGGGTTGCAGGTCGCGCTCAATACCGGGTGGATGAACTGGTGGGGAGGCTGGTGCTGGGGATCCCGACTGCTGACGGAGGCCGTTCCGCTCTGCGCCTTGCTCGCGCTTCCGGCGGTCGCGGTCCTGTGGGAGCGTCGATGGGGAAGGGGGGTTGTGATCGGGTTAGGACTCCTGGCGTTTCTGATGCACGTCCCCTGTCTTTATTTCGGAGCCAACGACTGGAATTACGTCGAGGACATCGACCGGAACCTCGAGATGCTCGGGTCCTGGTCACGGCCGCCGTTCTTGCACCCGTTCCGGGGGTGAAGACCGAACGAAGAAGCCGTGATTCACTTCTCTTTTCAACGGCATTGGGTCTTGACCCAACGCTCTGGCGACCGACGTGGGAGTCGTCGTTTCGGGAGCGCTGGGTCAGGACCCAGTCTGCCTTGGCTTCGAGCGGCGGCACCTCGACCGCAAGACCCCTTGGCGGCTGGACAAGAAATGCTGCCGGGCCGCGGGGATCGATCCCGACCGGCTCGGGCAGCGCGGTATCGGCATCCATTCGTTACGCAAAACGGCGATCAACGACGCGATCCGCAACGGAGCCGCGATGCACGAGGTGCGGGAGTTTGCCGGCCATTCGGACATCCGCACGACCGAGCTTTACTTCAACAGGAAGGAGGAAGATGGGGATGTCGCGGCCAGGAAGATCCAGATCCGAACGACCGGGCGAAAGGGGGAGTGAACTCCGGTTGGGCCGCGGTCGCACACTGTCCAACTCAAGCACGCGACAGTCGGGGAACCTGATTGCGGTGCCGGCGTCGTCCGTGGACTCGCCCGTCCGGCGGCCTTCTCGGCCCGGCGGACGCGACGGGGAAATGGGTTCGTTCGGCGCTTTTCAAGGGGACGGCCGGGCGCGGCCTTCGTCGAGTTCCGCGCTCGGGGCGAATGGGTTCGTTCGGCGCTTCGACCCCGCCCGGCGTCGAAATCGGGATCTCGCGGTGCCGGGGTTTGCCCGCACAGCTTAACTTCGGCTTCGTTTCGCTCGGGCGCTCGGTTCGTTTCGGGGACCGTGTCATCGG
>JAYUFP010000716.1:0-4059 GCA_043738665.1 Isosphaeraceae bacterium | reverse complement strand
ACACATGCCGCGCGGGGGTCTTGGATAAGCTCTGGGAGACCTCTCCTCCGACTCTCGCCGACGTCGCGCGGATGATTGACAAGATTCAAGGCGATATCTTGAATCAAGGCACGGTCGTCGTGAAGCAGCCCGACATCTGGAGCCAGGCCCGGATGACGAAATTCCGCAAGGAATTCGAAGACACGATGAGCCCGGAAGTAAACCAGTTCGCCAACTATCTCTCGGCGCGAGTCGCCCGCAGCGATTCCGCGGCGCTCCAGAGCCAGACGTCTCTCGGGGCGACTCTGACTCCGTTCGCGCCGGGGTACAAGCCTCAGATCGCCAGCCAGGCGGACCTCACCGGTTCGCTGCAAAGCACGTCCGGCCTGGTCGTGAACAGCAGCGGAGCGATCACCGGACTGCCCGACCCGCAGAAACCGAACGACCCGAACGCCCAGGCCTCCGCGACTTTCAACCTGCTGAATCAGGCCGCGACGGGCGGGAAGAACACGAACGCGGCGGGGACCGGGCTCAGTCTGGGAATCGAGCCGAACGTCCACCTCGACGAGAAGGCCGACTACCTCAACCACTTGCACAGGATTCGCCGGGTGAACCTCGGCGACGACACCGCGGACTCGGCGGGATACGGCCTCTACTTGATGCGGCTGCCCGTTTCGATCTCGCCGGGGGACAAGACCAAGAAAGGGTTCGGCGCGGTCGTCAACGTGACGATGAGTCACGACTTCGCCCCGAAGTTCCTCAAGGTCACGTATCGAAATCTGGTGATCAACGACCTCGTGGACAAGCTCTCGCCGGTCGTCCACGAGCTGATCCGCAGCGGGATCGCGCAAGAATATAACACCCAGGTGTGGAAGCACGTCAGAGACGACGAGTCGAACCCCAAGAGGGATCCGGATTTGTCGGGAGAGAAGGCTTATACCGACGCGTCGAAGGAGTTTTTCGATAAGAATTCCCCGCAAGTCCTGCACTCGATCGCCAAGGCGAGCGGCAAGCTTCCCGGAAGCCGTTCCGGTTCGAGGCTGAACGCCATCGCCCCGAGCGACATCAGCAGGGTCTTCGTGCAACAGAACTTATTGAATCTTTCGTACGCCACGCAGGAAGCCATCGACCTGGGGAACTCGAAATTCCCCGACACTCACAAGGCCAGGCTGCTCGACGTTCGGACCTTTCTCCGTCACGAGTTGCTGGCGGCGTACGACCTGATGGAAGGCCGTTGCCGCGACCAGCCGCCGATGCTCTCGGACGTCCCTTACGTCGAGAGTCTCACTGACAAGGTCTATTGCCGGATGTTCGAGGGACCCAAGGGAGTCCCCGTGAACTCCTCCGAGGAGATCAACGAATTCTACACCTTCTATGAGAGCTTCACACGCCGCCTTCCCGGGAACCTTCGGTTTCGTCCCATCGGCGTGCTCTCCTGGGGGATCGCCCTGGAGGCCGGCCTCTTGAACCGGCAGCTCCACGAGGACATGAAGGAAACGAAAGGGGCGAATGACTACACCGCCCCTCCCGACATCGACAACATGGCCTTTTACGTGACCGAGCCCTCGGCCGAGGTCGAGCGCGCGTTCGAGGATTACGTGAAGGCACGCTGGCCGATGATCACGTTCGCCCTCGAACCCGTCGCCGACCAGCAAAACATTGAAGACGCTTTCACCCGTCGCCGCGACTTGCAGCTCGCGGTCGCCTTCGCGCTCTCCTCGGGCCGGATCAGTTTCCGGCAGGCGATCCAGTTCACCCGGCAGTTGCAATACGAGGCGCAGACGATCGCCTTGAACCAGACCGTCTCCGCCTTCGCGCACGGTAACGACACGTTCGGCTGGAAGTTCATGCCGCGGTTCCAAACCCCTCCCGAGGAGTCGAACATGCGCGCCGTGACGAACCTGCTCTTGCGGGGCGGCCCGGGGCCGAACTACCAGCTCGCCAACAGCAAGATCGAGCCCGGCCAGCGCGAGCTCGCGGCGGTGGTCGTGATGCCCTCGTTCGTCCGGGGGATGCGGCTCGACGTCTCGACCGACTGGTTCCGGCTCCACGACCCCGACGAGCGCAAGCTCCACACGGCGAAAACCATCGAGATCGGCCGCCGGATCAACGAGGCGCGCACCGCGCTTGACGTCGCCTGCAAGTGCGGTCAGTACCGCCGCGAGGACGTCGAACGGCTCCGCGCCAAGCTCCATCAACTTGAGGCGATGTTGCCGCTCCAGACGCAGTTCGTCAAGGTCCCTTACGAGAACACGCTCGGCGGTTTCGCGCTCTTCTCGCAGGGGGCGACCGACCTCGTGCCCGAACTCTCCGGCTTCACGGGTCTCGAATATATCGATACCTCGGTCTCCAACGAGATCATGGTCTACGGCAAGCATTTCAGTATTTACGAGACCGCCGTGATGGTCGGCGCGATCACGCTCCCCCGCTAGGGCTCCAACGTCACGCTCACGAAGGACCCGAGCGCGACCGCGGGCAACCCTCAATTGACCAACCTCACGCTGAACCCGCTCCGAAGCCCCGACGGCAGTCTGTTCATCGTCGGTGCCGACGGAAAGTCGACCGTCCCGATCAAGGACATGGGGAGTTACGACCTGTTGAGCCGCGAAGTGCTTCGCCTGAAAATCCCCGCCGGAGTCAAAACGGTATCCCGCGATGACCACACCGAGGTCGTCGAGGTCTACGTCTCGACCCCGAACGGGATCTCGAACGCGCTCCAGATCCCCTTGCGGCCCAAGGCGAGGGCGACGGGAGGGCCCGCGCCGACCTACACCTTCGTCAACGGGTCGCTCCCCATCCGCCTCGTGGCGACCCTCAGCGGCACGAACGGCGCGACGGTAGCCGTCTCGGGTGCGCTCCCGTTCGCGGACGGGACGAAACTCCAGGTCCAGACGACCGACCACTCGCAGCCGATGCCCGCCTCGATCACTCTCCAGGTCTCGCTCCTCTTGAACGCGACCGCCGGAATCAGCTCGCAGCCGATCGCGATCAAGAACATCCCGCTGGTCGGCGACACGTACGTCGCGACCGATGCTCAGCTCAATCTCTTCGCGGACGCGGTCGTCAAGCTGATGAAAGGGAACAGCTTGAACTTCGGGGATTTGACATCGAAGAGCGTGACCGTCCAGCCCGATCCCCCCGCGGGAACGGCCGGACCCGCGCCGACATCGGCACCGATGAACAACCCGCTCAAGATCACGTTCGAGACCCTGATCTCCTCGAACTCCCCGGTAGGAGTTCCCGCCGTGGCGGAGAGGGGCGGCTCGGAAACCCCGGGGGGTTCTCAAGACAAGGACGCGATGGCCCGTCGCGCCTCGTTCGGACCGCGGAAATCAAGCGAACCGGAAGCCGAATCGGCTCAGCTCCCCGCCGAGATCGAGCCCGTCCCGGCGCAAATCCCTCCGGCGTTGGGACTGGTCCTGCCGCCGCTTCCCGGTCAACTCCCCACGCCGAAGCCCGCGCCCAAGCCGATCGTTTCGCCCGTGAGGACGCACTTGGGGCAGACGACGATGATCCTGCCCCAGGCCGCGCCGACGGTCAACGTCACGGTGCCGGTCACCAACAACATGCCGTCGAGACAACGCGGCTTGTTCCATCGTCAAAAACCCGGAAACGCCACGCCGCCCGCGCCCCGCGGGCCGCTGCTCGAAAGGCTGATGGGGCGGCCGTAGGGCGTCGATATTTCGCGCGGTCCGGTTGGATCCATTCCGGGAGGGCGAAGCCGGGCTGGTGCGACGTTGGTGTCGACCGGGCTTGAGGGACGCTTCCGACACGCATGTTCTTCTTGCGTCTGAAGGGATGATGGCGGGATCGATCGCTTCTCCCTCGATGCCAAAGGGTATCGACTATGGTCAAGGAACACGGTGGGACGAATCGTCAGACGATCGCCCTCTCCTCAACTCTGCGGGGAGAGGGTCGGGGTGAGGGGCCGGGTTCGACGTCGGTGCGAAGGTTCGCCAGATGAGATTGCCCGTCATCGGCTTGAAATCCAGGGGTTTCGCAGCGGATCAGTCCGCCGAACGGGTGACCTCGTTCGGCGAGTCGGGTCACCGAAAACCCCTCACCCCAACCCTCTCCCCG
>JAYUFP010000715.1:0-4065 GCA_043738665.1 Isosphaeraceae bacterium | reverse complement strand
CTGAGCGCGCTCCGCCAGGAAGACGTCGAGGAACTCTCGATGATCGCCCTGGATCATCCCAAGGAAGCCCAGCGGCTCGTCGCCGGCGCTGCCTCGTGCCTCGTGCTCAGCCAGGCCGAGCAAACGCGTGCGGTCGTGGTGGACGGGTCCGAATAAAGGGGGAATCGTTCCATGACCGAGACCAACACTCCCGAGGCCGCGTATCGTGCCGTCGCGACCGGGGTGGCCTGGATCGACCGATCGGACCGGGGCCGGCTCGACGTGCTCGGACCCGACCGCGCCAAGTTCCTGCACAACCTGACGACCAACGACATCAAACGGTTGCCGATCGGGCAGGGTGTTGAGGCGTTCGTGACCTCGCCTCAAGGGAAGACGCTCGGGTTTATCACGGTCCACGCGCTCGAAGACCGGCTGCTGGTCCGGGCCGACCCGGGCGGGTTTGAACACATGTTGCCGCATCTCCGGAAGTACGGCGTTTTTGATGACGTGGTGATCGAGGATGTCTCGAAGGAAACCTCGGAATTCCATGTGTGTGGATCCCGATCGACGTCCTTCGATGACCCAAATGTGATCGTCACTTCCGAATCGTTCCGTGTTTTCCAAGAATCGCCGTTCGGGGTTCCCGGCTGCACGATCATCGTTCCCGCGAGTCAGGCGGCGAATTTCTTGCACGCTCTCAGGATTCGTCCCGAGGGAATGATCGATCTCGACCCCGACACAGCCGAAGTCCTCCGGATCGAGGCCGGGACGCCGGTCTTCGGCCGCGACATTTCGATCGAGAACCTGCCGCAGGAAGTCGCCCGTGACGACCACGCGATTAACTTCGTGAAAGGTTGTTATCTCGGGCAGGAGACTGTGGCCCGACTGGACGCTTTAGGCCACGTCAACAAGATCAGGCGGGGACTACGCATCAACGGAGGCGAGTCGGACGTCCCCGCGGCGGGTGCTGTGATTTCCGCCGACGGCAAGCCGGTGGGGAAGGTCACGTCGGCCGCTTATTCGGAGGGATGCGGGCAACCGGCGGCGATGGGATACGTGAAGACTTCGCTCTCGGGGATCGGGACGGAAGTCATTGTCGAACTTGGAGATCGGACCGTCCGCGCGCTGGTTTCCCTGTGGCCGATGAGGCAGGATTCGTAGGGTCGGATGCACCAACCGTCCGCGGATCACGATCCGGAACGAAGACGGCCAACCGAGCCAACCCTACGAGATGGAGACATCACTCTTCGATGGATCGCAGGCCGTTGACGGGGATGTCGGCGATCTGGACGTAGGTTTCGGGGGTCCGTCCCAGTCCGGGCTCTTCGAGGACGAGGACTCCGAAGGGTGAGTCGCGGTCCTCGCGGTGAGCCGGGTCGCTGTCGGTCCTCGCGAGTCGGCCCCGATAAACGCTGCCCGCGAAATCGACGCGGACGAGGGGTCGCTTCGTACCTTGCCTGTCGCTGATCGTGGCGAGCGCCGACTGGCATTGCTCAAACGTCATGATCCATGCCTCCAGAACACCAACCGTTCGGGGGGAGCAAAGGGGATCCCCCCGACCGTGCCGGCGGCCTCGACGACATCCTGAGTCGAGGACGAATGATTGGGCCGGCGCGTCGGTGATGATCCAGATATCGGCGAATTTCCCGACGAACGCAAGCCGAGTTCAGGATTTCGTCGAGACGGCCGAGGCACCGGCTTTGCCGCCGACAATCTCTTCCATCGTCACAACCCTACGCTCGTCCACCGCTTTACGGACGAGCAACCCGGTGAGGGTCGCGTCCCTGGCGTCCTGCAAAGAAAGCGGCGGAATCGTCGGCCCTTGGGCCCGCGCGGCGTCGAGAAACGTCTGGAGCGCGAGCTTGGTATCGGCGTGAACACCGGGGTGGATCGTCTGCCTCGGCCGCGATTTGTCCCGAAACGTGAGCGCCCCGGTACCGAAGTCGAGCCCCCCCTCGGTCCCCATCACCTGAAGCGAAACCCCGGTGAACCGATCGTCCGCGGGCGCCGCCCAGCTATGGAGGAAGGCGACGTGAAACCCGTTCGCCCATTCGAGTTGCACCGAATAATGGTCGGTCACGTCGCGTTCGGGCTGTTGCTTGTGGAAGAGGTCGCGTCGCCCTTGGCCGAACGCCCGCATCGGCGGGCCGCCGGCGAGCCACTGGAAGACGTCCCAGACATGCACCGCCTGTTCGACCATCCAGTCGCCCGAGCGTTCCCGATGCGCCAGCCAGTTGTCGTGCCCGTTCATGGGTCCGTTGCTGCTGACCCAGTTCGCGGTCCCCTCGATCAATGAGCCGAGCTCGCCCTTCAAGATCCGCTCAACCCCTTCCCGGTAGCGGGGATTCGACCTGCGCTGGAAGCCGACGTGGACGGTCTGATTCGGGGCTTTCGCTGAGTCCGAAATGAGGCGGTCGCATTCGTCGAGAGTCAGCCCCAAGGGCTTCTCGGCATACAGGTGCTTAGCTGCGCGGATCGCGGCGGAATAGACCTCGGCGTGGCAGTCGCAGGGGAGAGCCACCGCGACGGCGTCGATGTCCGTTCGTTCGAGGAGTTGCTCGGCCTTCTCCACTGCGTCGGGCCGGTCGCCTTTCGCTTTTTCGACGATTCCCTGGCCGCGAAGCCTGTGCTTGGGTTCCAGATCGCAGAGCGCGACGACTTTCGCGGAAGGGAGTTCGAGCAGCGTGCGGAGGAGAGACGTCCCGCGAGTCCCGAGGCCGATCACGCCGACGCGGACGGGTTCCGAGGCGAGGAGCGCCGCATCGGCGACAATCCCCTTCGAGAGCGCCAGTCCCGCGGCGGCCGAGCACCCGAGGAATCGGCGGCGGTTGACGGTGATCGGCGGCATTTCGACGCACTCCTCAGAGAACTCGCACGCGGAACCTTCAGGATGATTCTAAACGGAGACGGCTTAAAGGGCAACGAAAGGGAAGAGGAATGAACCGCGGAGATCGCGGGGAGAAGACGGAGAGAGAGAGCGACAGTGAGCGTAAGTACGAAGTGAATAGTCGTCGCCGCTGGAACCCTGAATCCAGTTTGATCGAGAAATTGACCGCGATTTAAATTCAAATTCTCTCTCGCTTTTTTCTCTCCGTTCTCTCCGTTCTTTTCTCTTCTCTCTCCGGCTTGTCTCCGCAATCTCCAGTGCGTCAGGAAGCCTGGTTGATCTTGTCAGTTGAAAGGTACTGACCATGGGAATTGCTCGTTCGCCATGAAGCCGACTCAGCGGCGTGCCGGGCAACCGGCTCATCGAAGCCCGGGAAGACGAAGGCGTCAGCCGTGATGCGAAAGCGTGAACCCGGCCCGGCCTCGTTACGCAAGTGGGAGTGGCCATCCTTCCAGATGGGGTGAAGCCTGATATCGACCGCCAAGCAACGAGCGTTCGCGGCGGACTTCCTGGACAGCTCCTTCGGGTTCGGTCCGGGCAAGAGTGCGGATCAGGCGACCGACGCGATCCGCGGGTATCTGACCGCCGGGTTCACGGAAGTGTACGACGCCGACCTGAAGTCGTACTTCGATACGATCCCTCATGATTCGTTGCTGAAATGTCTGGAGCGGCGGATCGCCGACCGCTCGGTCTTGACGCTGATCCGCATGTGGCTATTCGCCCCGGTGTCGGAGCCCTCCGACCGAGGACAACCCATACTTACTCGTCCCACGCAGGGAACGCCGCAAGGCGGGGTGATTTCGCCCCTGCTTGCGAACCTCTACCTGCACTGGTTCGAGAAGTTGTTCGTCCGAAGCGATGGCCCCGGCACCTGGGCGAACGCCAAGCTGGCGCGGTACGCCGATGACTTCGTGGTGCTGGCGCGCTACCGATCCCGGCGACTCGTCGGCTGGATTGAAGGGACGCTCGAAGGCCGCTTCCGTTTGACGATCAACCGCGAGAAGACGAAGGTCGTTGCGGTCCACGCATCGGGTGAAAGCCTGAACTTCCCGGGATTCACGCTGCGATACGACCGCGACCTTCACGGCCGCGATCGCCGTTATCTGAACGTGTTCCCCTCGGAGAAGTCCCAAACTCGCTTTCGTGACAAACTTCGCGAACTGACGGGCCCTCGGCGGTGCTTCGTTCCCATCCCGGAC
>JAYUFP010000714.1:0-4065 GCA_043738665.1 Isosphaeraceae bacterium | reverse complement strand
GAGATAACCCGGACGTTTTCGTGGCGGGAGATTTGCTGTGGTATCCCGTCGAGGGGGACAACACGATCCGCTCCGCGCCCGACGCGATGGTGGCGTTCGGCAGGCCCAAAGGTTATCGCGGTTCGTACATCCAGTTCCGCGAGGGTGGGGTCGCTCCTCAGGTCGTTTTTGAAGTCCGTTCGCCGGGGAATCGGCCGGGGGAATTGACCCGGAAGCGCGCGTTCTATCAGCGTTACGGTGTCGAGGAGTATTACCTGATCGAACCCGGGAAGATGGATTCCAAGAAGCGCCCCGACGTGGAAGGTTGGAGCCGGTTGGGGGATCGGCTTCAAAAGATCGACGCCATCGACCGTTGGGTCAGCCCGAGGTTGGGAATTCGGTTTGATCGAAGCGACGACGACTTGCGTGTTCTGGGTCCCAACGGGCGGCCGTTGGAGAACTATGAGGATCTCGCCTTCCGCGCCGACGAGGAGCGGGAACGCGCCGACGAGGAACGCGAACGCGCCGACGAGGAACGGGAACGCGCCGACCTGGAACGGGAACGCGCCGACCTGGAACGGGAACGCGCCGAGGAGGAACGGGAACGCGCCGACCTGGAGCGACGTCGCGCTGAAGAAGAAAAGGTTCGTGCCGAGCGCCTCGCCGAAAAGCTTCGATCACTCGGCATCGACCCGGACGCTTGAGAGCGGCACGAGGGGGGGTCGCTGGGGTGGACGCCTCTATCCGGTTCCCGCCTACTTCAACGACCCCAGGTATTCCAACAGATCCGCCACCTGCCCGGGCGTCATGTCCTTGAGCAGCAACTCGGGCATCAACGATTTGGGTTGAGGCGCGAGGATCTCGACCTCGCCGGTCTCGACGCGAACCGTCTGGTTTCTCGCGTCTTTGAGGACCACCGCGCGGTCGTTTTTCTCGACGATCACCCCGGTGTGGATCTTTCCCGACTTGGTCTCTAATAAATACGTGAGGTATTGTGGGTCGATCGTTTGCGACGGGTTGAGAATCTGCTGGAGGATGGCCGCGCGGTCGTATTTGCCACCGATCTTGGATAAATCGGGGCCGATCGACTCGCCGACGGTGTTGATTTTGTGGCAGGACTTGCACTGCGAGGACGTCCCCGCCGCGAAGACCTCCTTGCCGCGCGCCGCGTCACCTTTCAGCGATAAAAGCGCGGCAACGTTCACGACGTCTCCGAGCCGTTTGACTCGCTCGGATTCGGGGACGAAACGTTCGAAGAGGTCGCGGACCTCGACGTTCGCGCTCTGCTGGGCCATCTCGATCGCTTTGCCGCGGAGGGGACTGTCGTTCAGGTCCTGGCCGACCATCCGCATCAGCGACAAGGCACCCCGTGTTGTGCCGAGCAACGACCGGATTGTCTCTTTTTGGAAGTCGGCACTCGGATTCCTCCGCACCGTTTCGAAATATCCGGAGTCGGGGCGGACCGGCGTCTTCTCGTGAGGAAGGCCCGAGATCCAGGCGTGGAAGAGGTCGAGCGCGCGTTCATCGACCATCTGCGATCCGACCCGCGGCATCCGGCCGCCGCCGAGCTTGGCGATCCGGTAATAAAGGACCGAGCCCTCCGGGTCTCCCGGCGAGATGATCGACGCGCCGGAGATGCCGAACGCTCCCTGGATCGGCCGCACGCCCACGGTTTTCGTCTGTTCCAGAGGCAGATTGCGGCCGAGGAAGATGTTGGCCGCGCCCCCCGCGTTGAACATGTGACAGTGGGCGCAGTTCACTTGAAGATAAGAACGCGCTCGGGTTTCCAGGTCGGCTTTGGAATCATAAGGGTTGGCGAGTTTCGACGTGACCGCGGGCACCTTGCCGCTAAAAAGACCGATGGATTCAAGGCTTCGCAACTGGCTTCCCCCGTCGGAATGTTCACGGTCGAGTTGCGAGGCTTCGAACCCCAAAGGCGACGCCGACTGTCGGCCGAAAACGGTCGTCTGGGCCCCCACCCACGGGTTGTGGCAAAGCTGGCACTCGGTCCTCGCGTGAACCCGGTGCGTCTGGGTCCGCTTCTTCCCTCCGGCTTCGCGGATCTCAATGGCAAGGCTCGAACCGTCGGCGTCGGCGAGGGTGGCGTCGGCCTGGTCGGCGTCCCAGACGTAGGTATACGGCCGGAAGCTCCCGTCCTCGAAGTGGAGGATCTGGGTTTCAAGTCGGCGGCGACTTTTATGTTCAACACGGTCAGTTTCGATCGATACCGTCTTCGCCAGCACTGAGCCTTCGGGCACTCGCCAGTTCCCTTTCGGGTCAATCTCGATCTTCGCGTCACCGGGGATTGCGGCGAACCGCTCCCCTTCGGCGTTGTCCGACCAGAGCGCGGCGTTGATCGCATAGGGGATCACGCCGGGGCTGGGCTTGTGGTCGTTCGTCGAGGAGAACAGGCCCGTTTCGCTGAGCTTCTTGGGGAAGTCAACGACGGCTTTGGCGGCGGGGTTGGGGACGAGTTTGTGGACCTGGCGGGTGCGTTCGTAATCGACGAGGTAAAGCTCCCCGGAGTTGTCTTCCGCGAACGCGACGAGTTGAAGCGGCGTGTCGGCGAGTACCTTGTGCCCCGTCACTTTCTTGCCGTCGTGCTTCAAGCCCCAGACGCGTCCGGTCTGGAAGTCGCCATAGATGTATATGCCGGCGAGTTCCTTTTGCCGATTTCCCCGATAGACATATCCGCCGGTGATCGACGCGGCTTCGGAATGCGGGTGGTCGACCGTTGGGGGGAGGATCGGGCCGGGGCCGCGACGCCCCTCGGTGTGGACCGGTTGCCGTCCTTCGACGACGCTCCAGCCGTAGTTTCCGCCGCGTTCCACCTTGAAGACGAGTTCCCAGAGCTCCCAGCCGACGTCTCCGACCCATAAATCGCCGTTGGCGCGATCGAAGGTCATCTTCCAGGGGTTGCGGAACCCGAACGCCCAGATTTCCGGGCGGGCGCCGGCGCGCTTCACGAACGGGTTGTCTTCGGGGACGCGGTAGGGCTTCGCGCCGTCGGCGTGATCGACGTCGATGCGTAGTATCGACGAGAGCAGGTCGCTGACGTCCTGCCCGGTCATGCGGACGTCGGGGGGGGCGGGGCCTTCGCCGTCGCCTGTTGAGATATAAAGATACCTGTCGTGACCGAAGGCGAGACAGGCGCCGTTGTGGCCGCCTCCCGGGAAGGTGAGGATGATGGTTTCGCTATCGGGGTCGATGCGAGGGGGTTCCGTCGGCAGCATCGTGAAACGGGAGACGCGGGTGCCGTCGGGGCTGCCGTCCTTCATGACGTAGGAGACGAAAACCTGGCGATTCTTTTCGAAATCGGGGTGAAAGGTGAGCCCGTAAAACGCCGACATCCCGGGCCGGACCTTGCCGAGGTCAAGGACGAGGTCGGTTTTGCCGCAATTCGGGTCGTTGGGGAAGGAATGGATTTTCCCGGCCTGTTCGGCCATGAACAGGCGGTCGGAGCCTTTCACGGAGACGAGGGCGACGGGGTGGTCGAATTTCAAGTTGGGGAACGCGGGTTCGATCTTGTAAGGGGGCGGGGCTTCAGGGGTTCCTTTGATCCGCGAGGTCGTCCAGGGGGTGCGTGACCTGGCTTTGGGCTCGTCGCCGAACGCCGGCAGGCACGCCAGGGCTAACAGGCTGAAGAAGACTCCGGACGCCCGTCCCGGTTTATGCAAGGTCATCGCCCGTCCTCGTTTTGGTGGCATGCCGAACCCTCGGCGTCGAAGAGGATCTTAGTGTAACCAAGCGGATGGGGGTCGAGTAGCTCTTGACCGGCGCGATAAAAAGTCCGGGTTGACGATGCGGAAGATTCGGTCTCGGCAGGCCGGTTTTTGTTGCGCTCGATGTGATGAAATCACGGACCGGCGATCCCATTCGTCCTTTTGCGAGCCGGGGTATCCCGACAATCTCTGCGGAGATTGACTTCGGTCGCGGAACACAGTCGGACGAATCCTCAGACGATCGCCCTCTCCCCGGCTTTGCGGGGAGAGGGTAAGGGGTGCGGGGTGCGGGGTCCGGGACTAACGCAACGGCGTGTTCGAAGTGTCGACTCAAACGTAAGCCCCTCACCCCTCCCTCTCCCCG
>JAYUFP010000713.1:0-4071 GCA_043738665.1 Isosphaeraceae bacterium | reverse complement strand
GCAACCCGGGGCGTTGCCCCGGGCTCTCCTGTGTCGCCCTTTCAGGGCGAAGACGAACGCGCAATGGAGACAATGCCGGAATCCATTGGCGCACCCCCCGCCTTCCGCATCGTTGCCCCGGGCTGGAATCACTCGGTAGAATGAACGCCGGCGTTGGTCGGCGCTTCGTTTCACGTTGCGTTTCCGATCTCAGGGAGGGGCCACAGGCGTCCATGAGCGTTGTGAACTCAAACGTCCCCAATTTCGTTCCGCACCCTTGGCTTCGCAATGGCCACCTCCAAACGGTCGCCGGTCGTCTTCTGCGGGGACCGAAGTCGCCGCTTCATGCCACATACCACGAGATCGAGGTGTGCGGAGGCGATCGCCTGACGTTGCTCGATTCGGTCCCCGAGAACTGGGCGGCGGGCAAGCCGCAAGCCCTGATCGTGCATGGGCTTGGAGGCTGTGCGCGGGCGAGTTACGTCGTCCGCGTCGCGTCGCGCCTGGTTCGGATGGGCGTGCGGGTCGTTCGGATGAACCTCCGGGGCGCGGGTTCGGGATTCGGGCTCGCCAGAGGGATCTATCACGCAGGAAGGACCGCCGACCTCCGTTCCGTGGTCGAATGGATGTCCCGGAAATCGCAAGGGTCCCCCCTGGCGCTCGTGGGTTTCTCTCTAGGCGCGAATCTCGTGCTCAAGCTCGCTTCGGAAGCGAGCGACACTCCGCTCGACGGCCTCGACTGCGTCCTGGCGGCGAATCCGCCGATCGACCTCGCGGCATGCTGTCGTCAAATCCAGCGTAAGGAGAATCGCCTTTACGACCGAAACTTCGTGAAGCAACTCCTTTGTCAGATCGGCCGGCTCCACGAGATTTATCCGGATCTAGGTTCGGTCAATCTACCGAAGTCATTGACTCTGCTTGACTTCGACGATCTCTACACGGCGCCGCGGAACGGCTTCGCCGGAGCGGCCGATTACTACGCGAGGAACAGCGCGGCGGATTTCGTTCCCCGGATCGAGGTCCCCGGCCTAATCATTCACGCCTTGGATGACCCCTTCATTCCCGTCGAGCCGTTCCGAAACATCACCTTTCCCCAAGATTTGGCACTAGAGTTGATCCCTGGAGGAGGGCACCTCGGTTATTTGAGCCACAGGGCCTGGAACGGCGACCGCCGCTGGCTGGACGGGCGGCTTACCGTTTGGCTCGCTGCGCACTGGGCGCTGAACTAGCCGACGCGATCGCTTTCTCAATGGATAAACACCACGCCGGGCCGACGTCCGCCAAAGCGACCCGTGGAGGTTTCCCACAATGCCACGATCAACAACGACCACAAATTCGAACAAGTTCCGGATGGCCATCGAAGTCCTCCAGCGAGGGAGAGATGTCCTGGTCGAGGCGATGGCCGACGATATCATCGATCAAGGCGTCGACCTGATCGACGGCGGCTATCAATTCAACGAATTCCTGGAATCCCAGGGAACCCGGCTCCATTTCCTGGGACTCTTGATCGGCCAGCTCGAACAATCGGCCGACGTCCTCGACGAGGCGGTCACCGTCACGTTTCCCCCACCGCCGTCGCGAAGTCCCGCCAAGAAAAAGTCGCGCGCGAAGCCGAAAAAGCTACAGGACAAGGTCCACACCGAGGGATCGCCGGAGGATCTGTGAAGGGCGGATGGGGAATGACGAATGGCGGATATCGGATCGCGGATGGAGAAAAGACCGTTCGCGGAGTCGGATGGTGAATGAGTGATCGCGGATGTTGGACGCGATGCAAATCCACGATCGTTCCACGCCGAAGCGTCGGAACGTCTGCCGTCCGCCATTTCTTGACCGCGATCAACGGGCGGGGCGGGGAACCTCTCCGCGGAGGAAGGCGGAGAGTTGTTCGGGGTTGCTCATGTTCAGGTCGAAGGGATGCCAGTCGCCTGTGGATTCATCAAGGAGCGCCGCGGTCGTCGTTCCCCTGGGATTGTCGGCCGGGTCGCACCAGATGAGGAAATCCTCTTCGTTGGTGAACCCATGGCCGTCCCACTGGCCGATTCCGCCGACCGCGTCCCGCAGCGCCGTGCGGATCGCGAAGACGGCTTCCAGCGCAGTCGGGTCGTCGGCCATTGCCTCGGGATAGATCCGCACCGCGTAAATCGCGCGGACGCTTTCCAGGTAATCGGCAAGCCAACGAGAGGCCGAAGGGGGACCCCCGGCGTCGAGCCGGTCGATAAACTCGGCGACTTCTTCGGCACCTAGCGTATTGGGAGCAACGGGATTGCGCTCAACAGTGGCCCAGACGTTCTGGAGCACGTTGATTTCCGGGCCGATCGCCAGGTAGTTGCCGAGCATCCCCGGGTGGTCCACCGACCAGACAGCCCCGACGCTCGCGGCGCGCTGGAGGTTGACCAGAGGGATTTCCCGGTCGCTAACGGTCAACAGGCGAAGATAGTCACCCATCGGCCGACTCCGCTACGAGGTTGCCAACGCGTTTGACCGATCCTCGCACGGCGTCGTCTCTCGATGGGCGCGCGGCGTTGGGACCATCGGCGTGTTCCTCAAACTTGGCGCTGGGGCGAAAACCCGCACAAAAGTAGACTATCAGTGCCCCGTCGATGACGCAAGGGACGAGGAAAGCCCAACGGTAATCCCCGGCGTACCGCGTGACCATTTCGCCCGCGAGCAGACTCCCCATGAGAGAGCCGAATCCCGAGGTGGCGACCATGTAAAGTGCCTGGGCGCTTGCACGTTGGTCGCGCGAGGCCCGGCTGTCGGTGTACACCTGGCCGGCCACGGTGAAACACGCGATTCCCATCCCTTGAAGCGGCATCCCGGCGATCGCCAGCCAGAGCGGCGGGTCGAATGCGAGCATCCCATAGCGCGCGACCCACGACCCGATCCCCAACATCAACGTCGCCTTCGCGCCCAACCTGTCGAGCAACCGGGGCAAAAGCGCGAGCATGGCGATCTCGGGAAACTGGCCCAGAGTCAACACCGTCGAGATCCACGACCGCGGGAGCCCGCGCGATTCCAGGTAAGTCGGCAAGACCTGGTAAACGAACGGAGTCGTCAGATGCACTCCGAGGGCCGTGACGAGAAGCACCGACATGCCCGGCTTCCGAGCCACGGAAAGCGCCTCGAACAGGCCAGGTCGGCTTCCAGGATCGGTCGCCAGCGGAGGCGTGTCGGGCAAGGTCAGGCTAAACCCCCCGAGCACGGCCGCCAGGACCGCGGAGATCCAGAACGCTTCATATGCCCCCTGCCCCGCGCTCACCGATCCCGAGAGCATCATGACCACCGACACCAGCCAGCCCACGCCCATCCAGCCGACCGTTCCCCAGAGACGGACCGAGGGAAACTGCCGGTGCGGTCGGGCCAGGTGCCGTAACGCGATCGTGTTGACCAGCGTGAAGGCCGGCGCGGTGACGAGCCAGAAGCTCAGAAACAGGAAAAAGAGCGACTGCGATCGGGTCGCCAGTCCGCTCGCCAAGACGATCAGGAATCCCGTCGCCGCAGTGCAGATCAGCGCCAGAAGTTTCTGGCTCGCGAAATGCCGGTCGACGAGTCGCCCGGCTCCAAGCGGCATCGCCAGCGAGGCGATTGCCAGCGTCGCGAAGATCCAGCCACGTTCCGGACCCGAAATCCCAAGGTCCCGCAGATGGACCGCCAGCAAGGGCCAGAACGCCCCCTGAACGGCGTAGACCAGGGCCATCATCATCGACAACCGATACCGCATGTGAGTTTCCATTCGAAGCCCTGGCGGGAGCCTTCCCGGCCGAAGTCGGCCATTGTCGCGAGGCGACGAACGCCTCCAAGGTCACACCGGAGGGGAGCCGGCGCGTGAGGGGAAAGGCGCGCAACGTTCCCCGTGTTCGCAAATCGTCAGGAGATTCTAGGTCGGGTGTCCAGCGCCGGCGACATCGGCGGTCCTCATTCGGGACGATTATGGCGGACGGAAGCGCGGATTCGCTCGGTCCGTCGGCTTATTTGTGCGATCATCCGGCGTTCTGTCAGTCGCGAGTCGGCAATCCACGTCCGCCGGCGACGTCGGTCGTGGAAATTCTCGGCCCGTTGATGTTACCGTGTCTCGGCGATTTCATCGTCATG
>JAYUFP010000712.1:0-4083 GCA_043738665.1 Isosphaeraceae bacterium | reverse complement strand
GATGCGAGAAAACCGGCGGGAAAACGCCGCGTTCGCTCTTTCCGATCCGTCATCAGCCATCCGTCATCAGCCATTTCCTAGCCAATTCCTTTCCGGACAGACTCTTAGAAATTCCGAGCGGAGAAGGCCGGTCGACCTCGTTATCCTCGCGAGGACGACGGCCGCTTCGTTTCGGGTTGTCCATCGTTGAGCGGTCACGCTACGATTTCGGACCGCCATGATTTCGCCCGGATCGTCGCAAAGGCCACGCCGATGACACCTCGCTTGATCCTCGCGAGCGCCTCGCCGAGGCGTCGCCGACTGCTCCTTGACGCAGGTTATGAATTCGACGTCGATCCTTCGGAGATCGACGAACCCGAGCCGCCGCCGGGCGTCGATGCTTCCTTTTACGCGGCGGATCTCGCCTGGCGGAAGGCGGTCTCGGTCGCGAGGCGTCGCGGATCGGGATTGATCCTCGCGGCGGACACGGTCGGCAGCGTCGACGGCTTGATCCTGAACAAGCCCGTCGACCGCGCCGACGCCGAACGAATGATCCGCCTCCAGGAAGGGCGGGAGAGTGACGTCCTGACCGCCGTCTGCCTCTTCCGCGCGGAACGCTGGGAGTGGGTCGGGGCGGTCGAGACGAGCGTCGTCAAGTTCCGCGGGCTTCGCGACGCCGAACGCGAGGCCTTTCTCGACTCGGACCACTGGCAAGGCAAGGCCGGGGCCTACGGGCTTCAGGATCAGGATCCCTTTATCACGATTGCGCGCGGCAGTTATTCCAATATTGTAGGTCTACCCCTGGAACGCATGGAGGCACTCTTTCGCGAACACCCGGGACTGACTTCCTGAGCCGTTTCGCGTATCCTCGACGTCGTTGACGAATCGGCGTTTCATCAGGGCTGTTTCGTCGGCGATGGACCGGGATGGCCGATGGCCGATGGTCAATGACCAAAGGTAAAATAAGGGATCTCGAAAAGATCGCCGTCGCTTTTCTTGGTCATTGACGATCGACCATCGGGCATTCCGAGAACTCCGCGCCGAAAACGAAACCGCCCTGGGCGTTTCAGGATGAGGGGGCTTCCGATGGGTTCTCGAGAACGTGCTACGCCCGCGAAAGCCGGCCGGGGGTCCGGGCTCGTCCTCGGCTTCTCGATCGCTCTTGTCGCCCTCGGCGTGGGTTTTGTCGTGCTGTCCCCTTCACGAGACAACGAGGCGAACGCCGCCGCGGCCGACGTCTCGGTCCCCGTCGATGGCGCGAGGGCTTACAAGTACTTGAAGCAGCTTTGCGACCTCGGGCCGAGGCCCGCGGGGTCCGCGGCGAACACCCGCCAGCGTGAACTCGTCTCGAAGCACTTCACCGCCAACGGGGCCAAAGTCGAGGAGCAACCGTTTTCGGGCAGAGACCCCAAGACCGGGGCGGAAGTGGCGATGGTCAACCTGATTGGCAAGTGGAATCCATCGCGTCGGGATCGCGTCGTCATCGGGGCGCACTATGATACAAGGCCGTTCCCCGACGAGGAGAAGATCGACTCTCGCAGAGGGCTGCCTTTCCTCGGGGCCAATGACGGGGCGTCCGGCGTCGCGCTTTTGATGGAGATCGCCCACCATCTCGACAAGCTTCCCACCCCTTGGGGCGTCGATCTCGTGATTTTTGACGGCGAGGAACTCGTGTACGGCGGCGGTCAAAACCAGAACGGCGAGTATTTCCTCGGCTCGAAGGCGTTTGCCCGGACGTACGCACTCGGCGTGGAGAATCGGCGGATCCCCTACCGCTACGTCGCCGGACTGGTTCTCGACATGGTCGGAGACAGTGACCTCCGGATCGACCAGGAACGAAACAGCGTGGATCTGGCGCCCGGATTGGTTCGAGACGTCTGGAACGTCGCCAAGAAACTCAACGTCCCCGCCTTCCGAAGCCGGGTCGGCACCGCCGTCCTCGACGACCACTTGCCCATGAACGACGCGGGAATCCCAACGATCGACCTGATCGACTTCGACTACCCACACTGGCACACCAGTCAGGATCTTCCTGAAAAGTGCTCGGGGAAAAGCCTGGAGCAGGTCGGCAAGGTCGTCACCGCCTGGCTGGCGCAGCCGAGACGGCGAACGCGGTAGGCTGAGTTGTAAACTGCCGTCAATGAATACAACCCGAGGTAAGCTCCCGCTTCACCGATACCGTTCGCAACAAGCCGAATTTGGCGGGATCTGCGGCAGAAAAACCCTTCTTTCTAAAGCTGTCTTCTCGCGGTATTTTCCACAATTAACACGAAAACAGAGGCCTTATCAGCTTTACTTAGCATGTCGACCCCATACTTTGCCAGAACACTTTGAGGAATGAGCGTCGTTTGCGCGCTCATCTCGCTAGATCGGTTCAGAATTGGCTTGCATGCAGGGGTGCGGCTCGTGATACTCAGAGCCGACCGAGACGACGCAGCTACGAAATCGGTTAAACGGAATTGAGGAGAGTTCAACGACCATGATGAAGAAATTCTTGCCCGCCTTGGCCTTACTCGCCTTGATGCCCGCGGTAACCAGCGCCGGCCTTGTGACCGTGCGTAGCGGTAACGGGGTGATCGGCGGTACTGACTCAGCCATCACCTTTTTAGGTGGCCCAATCAACAATGGCTTTACGGCCCCCTTGAATGCGGGCAACCTTACGTCCGCCGCGGGCGGACCGGCTGCGTTTGTCATTCCGAACAACTCGAACTGGGCGGTCGACCTCGGCACCTCCGCGAAGTGGATCGGCCCTTCGGCGACGTCCTCAACCGCCGCCTACACCAACGCAGGTCAGACCGCACTGTATGCGGTGAATTTCAACGTCGGCCCGATCCAGGGTCCGACGACCCTGACGTTCACGTTCATCGCCGACAACTACATCGGCGGCAATCCGGCCGACGGTACAGGCGCTACCGCCGCGAACGCCGGCCTGTTCATCAACGGGAATGCCCTCGCCGGCAGCACCCTGGCGAACCCCAATTTCTTCATCCCGTCCACGCTGACGTTTGACATCTCGTCGTTCGTCACCTCCGGTAACAACACGCTGTACATCAACCAAACGAACACGGGCGGGTGGTCCGGCTTGATCTTCGACGCGACCATCAACTCGGCCGTGCCGGAGCCCTCCACGGTGCTCATGGGCGGAACCGCGGGTCTGTTCGGACTGATCGCTTACCGCCGTCGCAAGCGGGCCGCTGTCTGAAATCATTCCCAAGTTCACCGAATTTCTTGTCGCGTACAGCGTCGTATTGCGGTGTTTCTAAATGACCGAGTTCGCCGTGACTTCTCCGGGGGGGGACGGTTGCGGTGGACTCGGTTTTTGCACGCGCGCCAGACGATGAAATCACAGACGCGCGAACTCGTTCCGGTCGTTTGCAGGCCGCGGTGTCCGCACAAGCCATCCGGAGATCGCGTTCGGTTGCGGAACGGGCTCGGACGAATCCTCAAACGATCGCCCTCGCCCCGGTACTCCGGGGAGAGGGTAAGGGGTGAGGGGTCCGGGAATGGCCCACCGGCTCGTCCGAAGTTTTGAATCAAACGTAAGCCCCCCACCCCTCCCTCTCCCCGCAAAGCCGGGGAGAGGGCGATCGGCTTACGGTTTCGCGTCGGCTTACTTCATTCTAAGGCGATTTCCGCTTCGTTTGCTTCGAAATGCGAAACCAGTCAAGAGCGCGTCGATTCGGAACAGGGCTGTTTTGTTTTCGATGGACCGGGATGCCCAATGCCCGATGTTCAATGACCGAAGGAAGATTAAGGGATCTGGGGAAGATCGCCATGTCTTTTTTTGGCCATTGACCATTGGCCATCGGGCATCTCCAGAACTTCACGTCGAAAACGAAACTGCCCTGGATTCGGAACATCACCCCTCGGCGTCCTCGAGGCGCGTCCTCAGAATCCGCAGCAGGGTTTCACGCTCACGACGGGTCGCATCGAGGTCGAACCGGGTCAATTCGAGATCGAGTTTGAACTGCCCGAGTGCATCCCTGGCGACGTCCAACACCCGGTTCCGAAACCGCGCCTCTTCCACCGCATCCTCGACAAACGGCTCCAGCGCAGCGCGGACGCTCGCCGGCTGGGCCGAGAGTTTCGTGCGTAGCTCGACCA
>JAYUFP010000711.1:0-4085 GCA_043738665.1 Isosphaeraceae bacterium | reverse complement strand
GACCGACTCGACCTTCCCCGGCGCGGTGACGGTCTGCCGGATCGCCCCCCGCGCGGGGGGCTCGACGACGACTTCCCTGGCGAGCGGCTTGACGAGTTGCCAGTCGAGCGAGAGGGACCCCGGCTCTCGCCAAAGGTTCGCCGCCGCGATCGCCCCCACGAGGACCGTGACCCCTAGAATACCCAGAAACAGCCGCCGCATGATCGTGCCTCGTCGCGAATCGAACGGTCCATTATGGATTAAAGAATCATGGCCATCGGCCATCGGTCATCCCTCGTCAAGTCGGCATCACGCTGAGCCTCATGCTCGCGCCCAATAACGCCTCGAAACTGATCCGGGTCGCCGCTTCGATGAGGGCCAACGTCACGACCACGGAGAGCGCCCCCGGCCACTTCACCTGGCCTCGCTTGACCGCCCCGACGGCCATCGTCGTCCAACCGATCAGGGCGAAGGCGTCGAGCTGTCGGACCGCGATGGCGATCAAGGCCCGGTACGTGCCGGGCGTGAGGAACAGGGCGGCGGAGGTCTCGATATCGTCGCGCCGAAGCGCCATCATCAGGGCACCTCTCACGACGATCCCCAGGACCCAGAACCCTTGCGCGGCCGAGCATTCCGCGAGGGCGCGTTCGAAGCCGATGTGACGTCCCCGCAACGCGGCGATCGCGGCGAAACCCGTGGCCGCGGCGAGTGCCCTGGCCACCAGGGCCATCGGCTCGACGAGGAAGTCTCCCAGCAGGGCGATCACGGTCCAGAACGGGATCGTCTCGCGCTGGGTCTGGATCGTCTTGCGGATCAGGTCGTCGTCGATGTCGCCGATGCGGATCGCCTCGATGCGGGCGGCCCCCTTGTCGACGGCCCCGACCAGGCCGCGGGTCCGGAAACCGGCGATCCAAAGACCCCCCAGCGTCACCACCGTGATTAGCGTCCAAAGCGCGAGCATCGGCAGATACCGGGGCGACTCGTCGGACTTCGCATGCGACTCAACGGCATCGACCGGCCCATCAAACGGCAAGGCTCTCATCGCCAAGTTCGCACCTCATGAGCGTTTACGTTCCTGAACCACGATTTTCGCGGATCGGGAGGCGTTCGGCAAGTGAGCCCTTGAATCGAGGAATTCAATCGCGTTGGACAGAGGTCTAGTGCCCCACCAAGGCTAAAATGGTGGGTCTGGGTGCCACGCGGTTCGGTACTCCGAACCCGTGCGCTGGCCAAGGCTTGCGGCACGGGTTGAGTACAACCCGTGGCACCCCGATCACCCCCGAACTTAGCGTTGACGGTCTACTAGGCTGAGGAGGTGGAGTCATGTCGTGGGGATACCCCGTCAACCCCCGCCGGGTTTCAACTCCTATTCCATACGGCGGCGACCGCGACGATTCGACACTGGATTGCGGGAGCAAGCGCCCGCGCTCCAAAGTCAACCTGCCGGGCGCTCCTTGACCCGCGCCCGACGATCGACGATACCCTACCGTGTTGACCCTCAACACGGACACGCTCCCTGGAACCTCTCCCATGCGGACAACGGCCTTCGCCCTCGCGGCGTTTCTTGTTTTAGGAACTTCGCCCAGCCCGGCCCAATCTTCAAAAAAGGCCGCGCTCGAGGTCCCCGACTCGGTAACGTTCGAAAAAGCGATCACCTACACCAGCCCCGACGGGCAGGATCTTCAGCTCGACCTCGCGATGCCCAAAGACAACGCCAGGCTCCGCCCCGCCGTCATCTGCATTCACGGCGGCGGCTTCCGCGCGGGGACTCGTGACGGGTACGACGGCTTGATCGTCAAGCTCGCCGCGAGGGGCTATGTCGCCGTCACGGTCTCATACCGCCTCGCACCCAAGCACCAATTTCCGGCGGCCGTCCACGACGTCAAAGCGGCCGTGCGCTGGGTCCGGGCCAATGCCGGGAAGTATCACATCGACCCCGAACGCATCGGCGTGACCGGCGGTTCGGCGGGCGGGCACCTCGCTCAGTTTCTCGGGGTGACCGGCGACGAACCGAGGTTCGAAGGAAATGGCGGCAACCCCGGCGTTTCGAGCAAGGTGACGTGCGTCGTGAACGTCTACGGGCCGAGCGATTTCACCCGGTCCTACGGCAAGAGCGTTGACGCCGCCGAGGTCTTGCCCCTGTTTCTGGGAGGGAACCTCGAAACCGCAAGATATCAGCACGTTCTCTCAAGCCCCCTGACGTGGGTTTCGCTGGGCGACGCCCCCACCTTGCTGATCCACGGGACCGACGATAAATACGTCGCCCACGAACAGGCCGTGTGGATGCTGGACGCTTTGAAGGCTCACAACGTTGAGGCCGAATTGCTGACGATGGAAGGCGCGGGCCATGGATTCAAAGGGGCCGACGCCGCGAAGTCCGACGCCGCCCTGGTTTCGTACTTCGACAACCATCTCAAGGCGTCTACCAAGCCCACCCCGCTTCCCGACCCGATCACGATCAAGCCGACGCTCCATGCATCGGGGTTCGCTTTCGCTGAAGGCCCGGCGATCGACCGCGAGGGAAACCTCTATGTCGTGAATTATCGCGAGTGGGGCACCATCGGTAAAATCACCCCCGACGGCGCAGCGAGCATTTTCATCGACTTGCGCAAGCATTTGCCTTCAGAAGGCGACCGCAAGCCGAGCTGCAACGGCTTGAAGATCGACGACGACGGCAACATCATCGGCGCCGAGACGGGGACCTCGCAGATCATCCGCATTTCCAAGGACGGGAAGAAGGTCGAGGTCCTGGTCCGCGAGGTGAACGGCATACGTCTGAATGGCTTGAACGACGTCGCCCTCGACCCCCACGGCAACATCTATTTCGCGAACCCGGGTCAGAAGAACGTCTACCGCTGGAACAAGGAAGGCGCGACGGTTGACAAGCTCAACCCCGAGCCGATCGGCTCCAACGGGATCGGCATCACCCCCGACGGCAAGTACCTGATCACTTCGGATTCGGAAATGAAGCAGCTCATGATTATGGATATGATAGACGGCAAGGGGAAGAACCCCCGCGTCCTGCTCAAGATGCCCGGAAAGACCGAAGTCCCCGACGGGTTCGTGTTCGACGAGACCGGCCGCCTGTATCTGGGAACCTGGACGGGGGGAGTCGTTCACGTCATCGAGGTTCCCACGGGAAAGATCCTGGCGACGTACGACGCCGGCGGCAAACAAGCCACGAACGTCCATTTCTTCGAGGGCGACCTCTACGTGACGGTCGCGGCCAAGGAGGCGGTGTTCAAGCTCCCGCTTGGCGTGAAGGGGTGGAGTTACAGCGCGGGCTGCGGGTATTGATGTCTACGTTCACGTAGGCTGGGTCGTGACCCAGGTCTGGCATTAAAATCTTTGATGTAGGGTTATATTTCAAAAGAAGCTGGGTCGAGACCCAGCCTACGCAAACGGGTTATTGGCCGTGAAATTGACGATTTCCGGGTATCGCCGAGCCTGGAACCGGAAGAACTCGCAGCCTTCCCACCCTGGCTCTCCGTTGAATGACGTCTCTCCCTGAAGCAATCGGCAGACTGAGAACTCCAGGCGGTATCGCCGCACTCCTCGGACGACAATGTCGGGTAACCCCGCGAAGTGTGCGAAGTCTATCAGAAATTTATGGTGTAATGGAGCCGCAAACAGCCGCTTTCTCCAGTCAGAATCCTGACTTGCGTCAATGACGCCCAGATCCAGGTCGCGGCGATGCAATTTCCGGTCTATCCTGCGGCTTCGACGCGGCATATTCCTCTCGGACTTGCTCAGGACGGCCATGAAGAAGAATGCGTCGGCGAAGACGGGTGTCATCGCTTGGGCTGACCGTGGAGGTAATGGTCAAGGTTCTCCGCATAGTCCTCCGGAAGCCCCTCGACGGTTCCCGCAAGTTCGAGAAGCGCCTTTGACAAGTCTTCCAGAGACTTCTCCATGTCGATGGGTTGGATTCGCAACCGCATTCCCTCGGGCAAGGGCGGCGTCCCTTCATCGAACACAACGACCCCATTCTGAACCTGTCCCGTGTAGATCTCGGCCATGCGGCACCTCCTCTGGGTTTCATTCCAGTATACGGCCCCGAAAGCTTGGATGTCGTCGCCTTACTTCGCGAAGGGATCGGCGGGGCA
>JAYUFP010000710.1:0-4092 GCA_043738665.1 Isosphaeraceae bacterium | reverse complement strand
TTTCGACCACGTTACCACAATCGACTCTACGGATACTCGGCGCGACGACTGGGCCTCAAACCTCGTCGGTTTCGACGGCTCAACCTGGAGCAACCGTCTACGTCGCCCCATCTGGACCTCGGGTCGACTCCGCACAGGCGAACGAGGCATCATCGACGCCGATCAATGCGACAAACGCCTCCTCACCGTTGGCCGGCAGTATTCGTCCCATGTCGCTCGCGCCGACCAACGCGCCGATATTCAGTCCGATGGACGCATCAGGTGGAAGCGGAAGTGGCGGAAGTGGCGGAGGAGGGACACCGCCCGACAAGCCGCCGACCATTTCCGGCGGTGGTGGAGGCAGTTTCGGAGCCACCGTCGATGGTACGGGCGCGATACAGGATCCTGTCCCGGTGGGGTCGGGGACAGGCTTTATTCTGGTCGCCCCTTTCGGCTACACCATCGATACGACACAGATCACCTGGGGCGGAGGAACTGACTACCGTAGCTATGTTTCCAGCCCGGCATCAGACCAAGCCCCCCAGCAGATGAAATTAGTGCAAGGAGTTACCAAGACTAACTCTTCTTACGGCTTCATCGTGGACGCGGACGCTAGACAGTATTCGATTAGCGTCACAGTGGCGTACACGAACGGGGCGCACGGTTCCAGCACTCTGACTTTTAATTCTGCGAGACCGACGACCAGCCTTACCATTGACCAACCCGGCAAGGTCGACTTCATGTACGGCAATGGCACCTTCTATGGCGGCGGAATGTTCACGTCTACAAATAATGATTTGAGAATCACCGCAACTACTGGCCCGGACGCTAGAGCTCTAGCCGGCAACTTTATGTTCATGCAAATTATAACGTATACCATGAAATATACAGATGATAACAATGTTGCTCATACAAGGACTCTTGGTGGACTCGCGCTTCACGATGACGGTTTTGATCTTCAACAAGCGGTCCCCCTCGGCTACCCAACTATCCAGGGTGGAGGCTATATAAACTCGTGGTCGAGCATTGACAATACGCAGTCCCTTCCAGCCAAATTCTCGGACGGACCCTTACTCGCTGTCCCCCAGGACTCCAAGATGTTTTCCGTTACCGATAGTTTCAAGACTTACCTGATGTATAAGCCGTCAATTAGCGGAGTCTGGATCGCCCTGCAAGAAGTGGATTGGAACATGAAAGCTGAGGCCAACAACTCGGGCACGCCGGGAATTCCCTCTTGGACCTCTCTACCCCCAACGCAGCCGAATCCCGTCAAGTCCGTACCATCGGGTTCGGCGGCCTTTCCGGAGTGGAAAGATCTCTCTAATAATTCAAAGTACAATTAATATGAATATCTTATTATTTTTGGTTTTAGAATGCTTTGTCTTGCTCGCTCGCCTCTCACCGGATTCGAATCCGCCACAGGAACGGCCGGTCGGGGGTGTTCAGTCAAAGTCCCGCGAGGTGTTAGGCGTTGAACAAAGCGAGGTCGTCTTCAAAAGCCTGAGACCGTGCAATGCGGTCGTCATCAGCCCTGACGGCAAATTCATCGCATGCGGTGGAGAAGATCGAATCCTGCGGATTTACACGAACTCTGGTCGCGAGATTGCGTTCGTCAGGAGCCATGAGGCCCCCATCTTCGCCATCGCCTTCAGTTCCGACGGTCACCGTGTCGCATCCGCCGGCCCCGAGCGGATCGTTCTACCGCCTGGCGTAACCCCATTCGTGCCTAACATCGCTATACCCTTCTCTGTCAAACTTGACGAGGCGAATCAGAACGTCGCGCACACTGGCCCCGGTTTGCCCAACGCTGTTTCCTCCTCGAAAATCGCAAGCGGTCGCTTACCGATATCTCGAACGGGGATCGAAGAGCATGGTAAGCCGACAGGCGGAGTGGTTATGGTATGGGAAGTCGCGACAGGTGAGCTTCTTAGAGCACAGAGAGGTTACGACAAGCCTATCTCTCGCATCGCCTATTCGGATGACGGGACGTGGCTTTCGTCGTTTGACAACGGATTTTATCTCGACATACGACATAGCTCGACGGGGCGGCCAAGACTTGCTCTTCATCGCGACGGAATTAGCCGCAAATACGGTGAAGGACCTTGGGTCTTTACATCCTTTAGCGGGACCACACTCCGGCTTGTCTGTGTAGCGGTCGAGGTAGGTGCCCATGAGCCGACCATCGAGCTTTATGACACGTTCAGATCGCGGATTCGAGTTATTCATCCAATTGGGTTAACCCAGGGCATCTGGACGGTCGCAATGCGGCCCGACGGAAAAACCTTCACGAGCGGAGGCCGGGACGGATCGCTCGTGGAGTGGGACTTTGAAACCGGCGCTGTGGTCCGGCATTTTCCAGCTCCGCAAGAAAGCCGACCGGTTCAATTTCTCATGTACAGCCCCGACGGGAAACGAATTGTTTCGGGTGACGATGACGGAGGCGTCCGCCTTTGGGATGCTGGTTCAGGTCGCATTCTCCAAACTTGGAAAGCGCACGGTCGGCCCGTCCGCGCCATCGCGTTTCTGTCCGGCGGGCTCAGAGTCGTCTCCGGGGGTTATTACCCCAAGAACTACAAGAAAGTGCCCAAGTCGGAGCAAGGAGATGCCGAGCCGGTTGTGGTTCGGGATCTAAAGGTCGATTGAACATCCGGCCAAGCCCGTTATGCCCAACCGCCGAATCTTATTCGTGACGTCAGGCTGCTACCTTGACGACTCAAGCGGTGCGGCCGTCGCGACTAGGGCGATGATGGAGGTGCTGGCGAGAAGCGGGTTCAGCGCCGAAGCACTCACCGGGGTCTCGCTCGAGACACGGGAAGAAACGGCCCCGGCGACTTGGTTGCACCGCAGGGGGCTGGATTTCGATTTTAACGGAGGCGGCTGCATCGTCTCGGCAAGCGGGCTGGTCACCAACGAACCCCACCATTACCGACTGAACGTCAGAGGCGTGGCTCTCACCCTCTCTCCTGGCATTCCCGACCGCCCATTTCATCCCACCGGCCCTGTGGCGGACGAGTTTCAGCGGCTGCTTCAAATGACGCTGGACCGATTTCAGCCCGACGTCGTTGTCAATTTCGGCGGCGACGAGCTGGCCCAACGTGTCCGATCGCTGGCCCGTGTAGCGGGGGCTGTGGTCGTCTTCGCGCTCCACAATTTTAGTTACGCGGACGCATGGCCGTTCACCACAGCGGACGCCGTGATCGTCCCTTCGCGGTTTGCCGCCGACCACTATCGCGAGACGGTGGACCTGGACTGCACGGTTCTTCCGAATCTCGTTGATTTCGGCCGCATCTTGGCTTCCTCAAGTGACCCGCGCTATGTGACGTTCGTCAATCCGTCCTCCGAAAAAGGCGTGTTCGCTTTCGCTCGGATCGCCGATGATCTCGGCCGCAAACGGCCCGACATCCCGTTTCTCGTTGTCGAAGGGCGTGGTTCGGAGCGTACTCTGGCGAATTGCGGACTGGACCTACGAATACACGGCAATGTGAGCCTGATGAGCCACACCCCGGACCCCCGACAGTTTTGGGGCGTGACCCGGATCTGCGTCATGCCCTCGCTGTGGTGGGAAAACCAGCCTCTCGTCGCCGTGGAGGCCATGGCCAACGGCATCCCGGTCATAGGCTCAAACCGCGGCGGTCTTCCTGAAACGCTCGGGAATGCGGGATTACTGCTTTCCTTGCCCGATCACCTTTCCGCCGCCGGTCGCACGCTACCTACCTCGAAGGATGTCGCGCCTTGGGTCGAGGCGATCATCCGACTTTGGGACGACGGGGAGCTTTACTCCGAGCACCGACGACGGGCGGTTGTTGAGTCCAAACGGTGGTTGCCAGAGGTTATCGAGCCCATGTACCTGAGCTTCTTCAACGAAGTCCGGCCGCGGTCAGTCATACCATACGGTCTCACGGCTTCAACCTGAGCACCTTCCGTCGACTTGATTCGAACGAGACGAGCCCGGGGTCCATCCCGGCGGGTTGCCGGGTTGGGCCTCGGGCTCGTGGGACGGTCGACCGGCCGCTTGGGGCGGGGGCGGGCGACGGTGCTTATCGGGGGCGGATCAGGGTTCGTCGGCCTTCTTCTGCGAGATCAGGCGGCGGACCCGCTCGGCGAGCAGGGCGC
>JAYUFP010000709.1:0-4102 GCA_043738665.1 Isosphaeraceae bacterium | reverse complement strand
ATCCTATCCGGCTCACCCTTCGACGTTGCAATCCTCATGTGCCCCCCACCTTGATGGCCACTGCCCGGTGTTTGATTGCCCCGAGCAACAACCTCAATGAGATCAACGGATCGCTTGCGCCAACACTTCACAATTCGGACGGGTTTCATAGACCACCCCCGGCCGGAACGCCCGACCCACGATCCGCTCGTAGGAGCGGACGGACGAGATCCACAGCGCCAACGCCCCGAGCACGTAACTCGCCTGGCCCACGGTGGCCATGAAAATGAAAATATAACCATAAATTTTCGGACTGCCGCCGACGGAAAGCATCTCGCCGCGGACGATCGCCGCGACTTCGGGGTAGGAGAACAGGCTGAACCATTGCACGAAAGGAATGGTCAGCACCGCCATCCACGGGGTTTCCTCTTTCGGCCAGTCGTCATTCAGCGCGTGATAGCCCGCGTAGATGAGCATGAGCCACAAGTTCATGAGAATGAGGAGTAATACCGAGGTCACCAGCGACCGCGTCGAGTTCGTGACCCGCAGCGAGCACCAGACCCCCAGCGCCGCGGTGAACGCGCCGAACGCCACCATGCCGGACACCGCGAAGAAGGCCCCCAGAGGGTGAATGCCACCCG
Organism: Isosphaeraceae bacterium; assembly: GCA_043738665.1. GTDB lineage: Bacteria > Planctomycetota > Planctomycetia > Isosphaerales > Isosphaeraceae > JAYUFP01. Next base: position 3,482 of record JAYUFP010000709.1, on the reverse strand, counting down.
CGAGCACGCCGACCGCAACCACCGCGAGGATCGCGAACGCGAGGTTCCGCGTCCCCCGGAGCGACCCCAACATCTTGGCGCGGATCACCTCGCGGCCGGTCAGGAGCGACGCCGTCAGGCTGACCCAGGTGTCGTCCTCGCGCTCTGACGTGATCCCCACCGACGCCGCGCTCGCGACCGTGACGAGCCAGATGCCGATCAGCCACGCCACGATCGTCCTGGAGAACTCGTTCAACTCCGATCGGCCGCTTCGGAAAGCGGTTTGCTGGAAATTCCAGGTTTCCAGAAGCGCGGGCCTGGCGAATTCGATGAGGTAGCAGGCGAGCAGGACGCCAAGGAGCAACGTGAAGGGACCGCTCACCACCCAGGCCAGGCCGCCTCGGGGTGCCGCGTACCACTCCTTCCACCACATCGGGTCGTCGCCGATCTTCGGACGGGTGGCGATTCTGGGCGTCTTCTGCTTCGCCTTCTTCGACCGCAGCATGTCCGACCACGAACGCGCGGGCATCCCTTCGCGGTCCCCCGCGCGGAGCTTCCGGATCAAAAACGCCGCGAGTCCGACGCAGACGAGCCCCAGGAGCGTCTGCATCCCGACCATGATCGCCACGGTGACATGCGTCCGCCACAGGACATTTTTCAACCATGGCAACATGGCCGGGTTCTGTGCGTAGAAGAAACGAGACGAACTTATCGAGCTCATCTCGCTGGCAACCCTGAAGGGGTTCGTGTCGACCAGGAGTTTATTGGGGTAGTCGAGGTACGGGAACGGCCAGATCATGTGTGGGAGCAGAGTGCTGAAGAGCGGAGGCAGGATCAGCCAGCCGAGTTCCAGCGCGTACGCCGCGACGATCGCCTCACGGGGCCTGCGGGCGAGCGTTGAGGCCAGGATCGAGACCCCGCCGACGGCGAAGGCGATCGACGCGGTGCCCGCGTAGACGTCCAACACGATCCAAGGGTCGAGCCCGCCGAAGAGCCCGATCAACGCCACGACTGGGATGCCGACCGCCACCAGGGCCGCGACGTGGCCGAGCCGGGCCGAGAGCTTGCCGAACACGATCCCACGCGCCGAGAGGCCGCTGGAAAGGATGTCGCGGAGGGTCTTGCGGCGGTAGGCGTCGGCGATCACTCCGGCGGTCATCGCGGGGACCACGACCAGGACCGCGATCCATTGCAGCCACGCGAGGCTCGAAAAGACTCCCTGACCGAACTGAACCATGTCGTGCGCGGTGAGTTCCCGGTTCGAGAACATGCCCGTCCGCCGCGAAAACGCGGTCCAGACGGTGAACAGCAAGAACAGGCCGTAAACGACCCTCGCCGCGTAATAACGGCCGCGCCTCGCCGTGGTGATCATCTCGAAACGCAAGACGGGTCCCAGTTCCATCGCCGATGTCCCCTCGACCTGCCCTGAAATCCTACGTCTGTCAGAGAGATGAGGGTAACCGAACGGGGACGTGGCGGGCAACGGGTTCGTGGGCACGGAGTTCGAGCACCGTCGTTGCTGACTTTGGAGTGCGTGAGCTTGCTCCTGCACTCCAAATCGGACATCACTTCAACGGGATCTCCGACGTCACCTTCCCTCCCTTGGGGCATGAAACGTCGAGTGTGACGGCGTTAACGCCTTCAGGGGCGAGGACGAGCCACTTGAATTCGCGACGCCCCCCGCTGCCGCCCAGCGTGTCGATCTTTTCGAGCTTCCGACCCGCCAGGAGCTTGGCTTTGCCCGGCTCGAGCTTCACCAGGACCGGCAACGCGCTTTTCGTCTTGACCCCTTGCGCCAGCGCCGTGGGGAAATAGCCTTCATTCACGACGCCCGCCGAGACCTCGAAAAGCCCCTTCCCCTCGGCCACGACCTTGACATCCACAACGGCGAGTTTGGGAAGTTTTCCGGCCAATTCCTTGAAAAAAACCAGGTGCGAGTCGCGGATCGCGTCGAGCTGTTCGATCGGCGGGTTCAGTCTCACTCCGGGCTTCCAGCCGCCGATCTCGACCTTCCCCAGAGTGGGATGAGCGGCACTGACGAACGGCATGAACGCTCGCCCGTTCATCACTTTATCGTTCCAGTAGAGCCAGCGGGCCTCGGCGTCTTCGGGGATCGCCGGCTTCGCGTCCTTGTCCTTCTTGTCGTCCTTGTCCTTCTTCTCGTCTTTGTCTTTCTTGTCGTCTTTGTCTTTCTTCTCGTCCTTCACTTCCGGGGGAGCGGGGATTTCGGGAGTCGAGAAGAGGCGGGAGGCGAGGGCGACGACGCCGAACTGGTGGTAGGCCCACTCGCCGAGCGAGCCGTCGGTCGTCGCGCCCGGGGCAGGCGAGCCTTTCCCGGCGGGGCTTGAACCTTTGGGCGGGTCCTTCGGGGTGACGGCTTTGACGTACGATTTGGAGAGCTCGACGAAGATCGACAGGTCGGCCTCGTCGAGGGTCGAAGCGGGCTTCTTGGGCTCCTCGACGAGGTTGTCGTTGAGCCCGAACGACCAGACGGCGGCGATCTCGGGGTGGGCGAAGGCGAACCGGATCAAGCCGACGACTTCGGGCTCGCTCGCGGGGCTGAACCCGGCTTCAAGGTCGAACTCGGTCCAGCGGTGGGGCCAGTTGCGGTTGAGGTTGACTCCGCCCGCGGGATCCTCGTCGCGGAGGCCGTCGCCGTCGTCGTCGCGGCCTTCGGGCCCCTCGGAGAAAGCAGGCTTTTCGCCCTTCGCGGCGTCGGCCTTGCGGGAGATTCGAGGGTCCTTGGCATCGGCGATGTGCGTGGCCGCTTTCGGATCTTTCACGCGCATCACACCGATCAAGCCGTCGCCGTTGATATCGTCAGGACCGTCTTCGCCGCTCTTGCCGTCGCGGTCGCGGTCGATGGGGCGGAGGTTGTTGCGGAAGTCGCCCGCGGGCTTACTCGTGAGGAACCGCTCGGCGCCGTCGGGGTTGAGCCTGGGGACGATGTAGAGCGTCGCGTTCGGGAGCGCGGCTCCCTCGGCGAGCTTCTGGATCAAGCCCAATGCGACCTGGCTGCCGACGAGGTGATCCGCTTCGAGGTTCGCGACCAGCAGTACCGCGGGCGTCTTCTTCGCCTTGTCGCCAATGGTGACGAGCCAGACGTCGCGCCCCTGCGACGACTTCGCCAGCGACTCGATCCGGACGCGGTCCGGGTGCGCTGAGGCGACCTTTTTGAGGGCGTCGGTCAAGGCGTCGTGGCCGAAGTACCCTTTGGGAAACGGCGAAGGGACCGGCTCCGCGAACCCGAGGGAAGAGACGAGGACGACGATCCAGACGGCGAGCGGCAGTATGCGGTTCATCGGGGCGTTACGCCTGTGGGGGTCGAAAACGGGTTTCGCCCATCGTAACGATCAAGCCCGCCGGGTGCGAGCGGTTGCGAGGAATGGGGCCTCTCACCGTGTTGGGCCGCGGCGTGTCGCGTCACTTGACCGTTCTCCATCCGCGATTCAACCACCCGTACGATCGAAAGAGGCTCGCCGGTCGTCCACGGAATCCGTCGC